>JALWDQ010000962.1:0-2091 GCA_027039625.1 Calditrichia bacterium
ACCAGGCTCAAAGCAATCATCACTCGCTGAGCCATGCCCCCACTTAACTCGTGCGGATACGCATAAAGCAGTTGCTCGGGATTGCGTAACCGTACCTGCTGCAGGGCCTTCAGCGCCCGCTCCTCTTTTTCCTGCCGGGAGAGAGGCAGATGGTTCATGGCATCAATCATCTGGGTACCGATGTTCAGGTACGGGTTCAGGGAACGATGCGTTTCCTGCAAAACCACACCTATGTACCGCCCCCATACCGGGCGCATGGTGCGCTGTACATGCCGCCGCCAGGGGACAAATCGTTTTTCCACCCGGCCGTTGCTGCGATTCAAGTAACCGGGCAGACTGGCCAGTAAATCCACGCTGGTGTGGGAAAAATGGTACACCACCTTCCCATCCAGAATCCCGGGGTACACCTCCTGAAGCCCCAACAAAGACAGCACGGTAAGTGTTTTACCGGAACCGGATTCTCCCACAATTCCCAGAAACTCGTTCTTCCCTACCGTAAAGGAGATATTCAGAGAAGGGAAGAGCAACCGGGACTGGTTCTGCAGCCCAACCGTTAAATTTTTCACTTCCAGCAAAACACTCATTCGTGGAACCCCCGTAATTCCAGCGCTTTCTGGCGATAATAATGGGACAGATAAAACATGCTTAACGTAAGCAGCGTTAATCCCACGATGGTTACAAACGCTTTGATATGGAAATTTTGCACATCCCAGGGAACAGTAAACAGCGTGCGTCCGCTGGCGTAGCGCGCCTCGTACAACATGTAGCCCCAGCTTACGCTGTTCTGGCTAAAGCCCAGGTTCACGTAGCTCAAGCTGGCTTCGATAAGCACTGCCGCCGAGTAGATGAAGAAAAATTGCCCCAGGATGATGGGTCGGCTGTTGTTCCAGAGAATGTGCCGAAAAATGATGTCCCGATGGCGCAACCCCAGCGCAATGGAGGAGTCGATGAACATCTCTTTCTTCAGAGCCAGAACCCGGCCCTTAATCAATTCCGCTAACTTCGGGGCACTGAAGGCGCCGAAAATAATCATGATGAGGAACACATGGTTTCCGAACAGGGCAATAAAGATGAGCAACACAATAAATTTGGGGAAGGCGTTCAACACTTCCAGGAAACGATCCATGTAATAGGAGAACCGGTTTTCGTAGTAGGAAGCGGCAATACCCAGCAGGATGCCCAACACCACAAACGGTATGCTGGCCAGAATTCCGGAATAGAACGTGGAACCGGCTCCATACACAAACTCGCTAAAAATGTCGTGTTTGTAGTAATCCGTCCCCCACAAATGCTCCAGAGAGGGCGGTTGCAATTGGGGGAAGTTCATCTGGTGCACCCGGTAAAAATGGGGCGGAATGTAATGGAATATCCCCATCAGAATCATCAGGCCGTACACCACCGCCATAACGGTGAAATAGGTTTTCATAAAAGAGCGCTTCATCAGAACACCTTCTCCGGTCTGGGATCCAGATATTTTTGCAAGGAATTAGCCACCAGATTGCTAAACACAATAATGAGCGTGACAAAGATGCTGTAAATAAGGAGCAGATTGTACTCGGTACCACGTACCCCGTACTGAATGGTGAAGACTCCGATTCCGTGGAGGTTCATGATGTATTCCACGATAAAGGAGCCGCCCAGCAGCATGGGAAGTTTGGAGTTGAGAATGCGTGCCAGAGCAATTCCCAGCGGCGGCAGAATGTTTTTCCACAATTTTCCGCCACGCGCCAGCGCCGCCCGATAGTACGGAGAATTCAAAATCCCATCCAGCTCACTCTCGATGAGTTCCACCATGTCGTTTAACATCCCGTTGCCGATGGCCAGAATTAAATAGGTGAAGATGAGGTACTGGGACATTTTCATTTCTACAATAACCAGATACCCCAGAACGATATAATGCACGCTGGAGAGGATTTGCATGCCAAACACCACCGTTTGCACCAACCGGGAATGGGGGAAGCTCCGCTTCAGGAAAATAAGGAGAATACTCAAGAGGAGGCAGATTACCAGCGCGAAAACCACCAGCTTCAGGGTCACCAGGATGGTATCGAAGACAAAGCTGTTGATGGGGTCGCCGGTGCTCATCAACCG
>JALWDQ010000963.1:0-2090 GCA_027039625.1 Calditrichia bacterium
GATGTAATTCGGATTTTCTGACCAATGGTGTGCTTTATTTTCTTTTTCCTTTTATCTTCAACGGAGGAAAAAAATTCCAAATGACAAAAAGTTAAAAAACCGCAAAGTACGCGGAGGATGCGCCAAGGACGCAAAGAAATTCCACATCCGATATAAAATATCTCAAATCACAATTTCCTGAAAACCAAATAATTATTGTTGTTTTTTATAATCTAATCATAATATTACTTTTTATTCGTGTCCATTCGTGTGATTCGTGGGCAAAAACTCATTCTTTTAATTTGTGGGCAAATAATTCGTGGTTAAATGCTTTTTTGTTTGATTCGTGGTTAAATATTTCCTACGTGGCCTCGTACCCTGCCAGAAAAGGATCTTTCTAATTCAGAAATTCTATTCTGACTACCTGGAGTATCTGATTAATAAATTTCCTTTCAATTATTTAACGAAAGCCCGAATCTTTTATTTATCATTTTACATTTTACATTTTTAATTTTATTCTATGTCCTCTGCGGTTTGCAAAATTTTAGCGGTTCAGGTTTATCTACAATCTTTCTTCTTGATTTTTTTTATTTTAAGTCGTAAAATAAGGGGTGTATTTTACGAGAAAATGAAATGGGATATCGGATTCTAGATAAGTTAAAAATTCACCCCACAGTGTACATTGCACCTACGGCGCGCATTTACGGAGAGGTGACCATAGGCGCCTATTCCAGTGTGTGGGATGGGGCTGTGCTTCGTGGCGACCTGGCACCGATTGAAATTGGCGAAAATACCAGCATTCAGGAAGGGGTTGTGGTGCATGTGGATACCGATGTTCCCACGAAAATCGGAAACAATGTTACCGTCGGGCACGGAGCAATCATTCACGGCGCTACGATTGGAGATAATTGCATTATTGCCATTCAGTCTGTGGTACTAAACCGGGCAGTGATTGGAGAGAATTCCATCGTTGGTGCCGGAGCAATCGTCATGGAAGGGAAAGAAATTCCTCCCAATTCAGTGGTATTCGGAGTTCCCGGTAAAGTCGTGAAATCCGTGACCGATGAAATGAAAAAAAGCATCGCCGAAAACGCCCGGGTTTATGTAGAATTGGCTCAAGCTTATCGCGAGCGAATGTCCGGGAAGCGGAAAATCGAAGAGGCTTCATCATGAAAACAGACAAATATTTCTCTTCTTTAAATATTCTGCTGGATAATATTGAAGGCACCAACCTGCTGCTGGAATATTTTGCCGATTTCAGCCGTAATATTTTCCAGGCACGGGATTTCAAGAGCATCATCAATATATTCTACCGGGAATTGCGTAAAATTTATGTGAACCAGAATATCGAGTTTGTCCTGTGGCACAACCACCAGCGGCTGGTGAAGTTTATTTACAATCCCCAGGCAGATAAGGTGATGCCCATCGAGGAGTTTACCGAACGCAATACCATTTACAACTATGTGCTGGAACAACAACAGACGGTGCTTACCAACAATTATCGCCAGTTCTGCCAGAATTTAGGTGTTTCCGATTGTCATTTAGATGCCAGTTCCTGGATTGGTGTACCGCTGGTGGTGCGTGGAAAAGTGCTGGGAATGGTCAGCGTGTGGGATGACAATCCCGAGCACTACCTGCGACTTCAGGATAAACAGTTCCTCTCCGCGGTTTCGGATATGGTGAGTTTTGCCATCGAAAATATTTATCTGTATGATTACATCGTGGAGAAGAACGGTTCTTACAAAATTTTCGAAACCATTCTTCCCAAGGGACTTCACCGCAATTCCCTTAAAAACGTGATTGCCCATCTGCTGGATTCGGTTTTGCATCAATCCCATGTTAAGTACTCCGGAATTTTCCTGCGGAGTCAGTTCCACAACAAATGGCGTTTGTTAAGTGAACGTTTCCAGGAGAAGGAACTGGCGCAACTGGGAATAGATTTGATTGGTGGTCTGTTTAGTGTGAAAGATGAGGTTTTTAATGGCCAGGAATATTTCTTCTGGCACAGCCAATACGTGGCGCATCCTTTGAATAATGTGTTTCGGGAGCGGCTGGCGAAGTACGGATTAAACGCAGCGCTGGTGTTCCCCTTCCGGGTGGAGAAATTTTAT
>JALWDQ010000964.1:0-2089 GCA_027039625.1 Calditrichia bacterium
GGGTACAGGAAACAGTTGCTCGAATTCTGGAAAACAAAGGTTTTCAGAAAACCGATTCGGACAATCCGGATATGCTGGTGGTTGTTCACGCGGGCATCAAGGAACGAATGAGCGTAACCAATTGGGGTGGTTACGGCTGGTACGATCCTTGGTGGGGTCCGGTAGGATATCGCAATGTGGATGTGTATCAGTATGAAGAAGGAACGCTCATTATTGATATTGTGGATGTCCAGCGGAAACAACTTGTTTGGCGGGGAATGGCAACCGATGTGATTAAGGGTTACAAAGATCCCCAGAAAATTCAGGCCAATCTGGATTACATTGTCGAGCAGATTCTGGCTAAATTTCCCCCTAAAACGGCAAGCAAATAATTCATTAGGATAGTTAAAATTAGATAATTTTACAGGAGGTATAATGAAGTTTTCTCCCAAAACCAATCGCGTTATTCTTTTTTCTGCTTTTGCGATTATATTTGGATTTATGATGGTATTCACATCCTGTTATCCGGGAGATCCCCTCAGTGTGAGCCAGATGGATCTGGTTATTACGTTATTCGATAAGAATACGGATTTTTCGAGATTTAAGACTTACGTGCTGCCGGATACGGTAGTATTTTTAGTGGATTCCACCCAGCAGGATGAAGTAGATCATTCCTATGATGATTTTATTTTGTCTAAAGTTCGGGAGAATATTGAGCGCATGGGATTTGTTGAGGAAGAGCATCCCGAACAAAACAAACCGGACGCTGTATTTTTGATAGCGGTAACCAATCAGGAGTACAGAGGTTATTATGGCGGATACTGGGACTGGTGGGGCTGGTATCCCGGCTGGGGCTGGTGGGGTTATCCTCCCGGTTGGGGCTGGTATTATCCCCCGTATTACCCCGGAGGAAGTTATTCCTTTACCACCGGAACTATTTTCATTTCCATGCTGGATGTTAAAAATTTTGATGAAGAAAACAAAGTCATGCCTATTCCCTGGGTGGCAGCCTTAAATGGAGTAATTGAAGATAATTCGGCTAATATTAAAAGCCGTATCGAGACCAGCATTAAAAAGGCGTTTGATCAGTCTGAATATCTCGGTGCGGGAAAGTCGCATTAGAGTAATTAAACGGATGCCACGCAAAATTTATAGAAGGGTGAGGTAGAGTTAAACATCCTCTTATATTTAGTGATGAGTTATAAAACGGAGAGAAAAAATATGAAGATAAAACCAGTCATTATCGCTCTTGTTGTGCTGCTTTTTGGGCTGGCAACCAGTCAGGCACAGGAGTCGTACGGTGTTTTGAATTACGGAATTTCTTTTCCCACGGGGTACACCAAGGATTACATTAGCAGTACCAGCTTTCGGGGATTCGGTTTTGAATTCGGAAAATATGTGACTTCCAGCCTGGCGCTGGGTGTTTCGGTAAACTGGCATGTTTTTTACGAGCGCACCAGTGAACGGATTCGACTGGACAATGGAGATATTTCCGGTGTTCAGGATCGCTACATCAATAATTTTCCTTTAATGTTGAGTGCTCGATATGTCTTTCTGCACGATGCCGCAATTCATCCCTATGTGGGATTAAACGTGGGGGTATATCGTTTTCTTCAGCGAATGGATATCGGGATTTATTCCTTTGAATCCGGAACCTGGCAATTTGGCCTGGCCCCCAAAGTGGGTTTTTTCTTCCCCATCCGTCCTGATGTCATGTTTATGATTTCCGGGACTTACCAGTGGGTGAATAATGTAAAAACGATCGGGGGAAATAAGGAAAACTTCCCATATGTTACTTTAAAAGTGGGATTTGCATACGAATTGGGCTGGTATTAAAATTTGGTTGCATAAAATTTGAATTGTGTTAGAAGCCTTTCGGTGCTGGAGTGTGCCGGAAGGCTTTTTTATTACCATTTCGGATTTTTCCTGGTGTTGCTTCAGTTCAGGCCTCACAGGTTTGGAGATGAACACCAAAGAAGGTGAAATTATCAGATCGCTCCGAACGCATTTCCGGATTAAAAATAACCGGGTAGTTCCCGATTTATCCATATGGGAAGAGCATGGGAATTACCATTCCCATTGCAAATAAAATGTGAAGTAATTACTTCCC
>JALWDQ010000965.1:0-6410 GCA_027039625.1 Calditrichia bacterium
TCTCGATTCTTTCCCCATTTAGCAAACGTGCTGCCGTGGGGGCAAATATATCCCGGCCGTGGAAGGTAGCACTAACCTGTTCCCCAAACTCTTTTTCAGAGATGCGAAAAGCCCGAAATGTTTCCTTTTCGTAAATAAAAGAGAACACACCGTTATCCGGACCCACAAAAAAATAATCGCCGGTTTGAACCACAAGGCCGCTGCGCGAGGTACCCACTCCCGGATCCACTACCACCACATGCACCGTACCGGAGGGGAAATAATGGTAGGAATTCAGCAAAGCAAACGCTGCGCTGCGAATTCCGTACGGTTCAATCTCGTGGGAAATGTCCACGATGGTCACTCCGGGAACGGCACGCAACAGCACTCCTTTCATGGCTCCCACATATCCATCCTCGGTCCCGAAATCGGTTAACAGGGTCACAATGGGATTTTGTTTCTTCATGCACTACCTCTGGCAATTTGGACAATAAAATGTAGAACGATTCCCCAGTATCACTTTTTGAATGGGAGTTCCACAGCGCACACACGGGTCACCTGCGCGGTGGTACACCCGTAAAAAATTTTGATTTGTTCCACGGGTACCATCAACCGTTCGATAGGCACTGTAGGTCGTACCGAATCGTTCAATTGCTTCCTTCAGCACTTCTTTAACGGAATGGAATAATTGCTCCGCTTCCGCCTCGCTGACCTCCCGTGCCGGTCGAAAAGGACTGATGCCCGCTCGAAACAGAATTTCGCTGGCGTAAATATTCCCGATACCCGCAATCAGGTGCTGATCCATTAGAAACAGTTTTATGGGCACCCCTTTTAAATGTAATAATTTCTTAAACTTATTTAAAGTGAAATTTTCTTTGGTGGGATCCATTCCATAGTGGCTAAAATCGGGGCGCTTGTGGTAGAGAAATATTTTCCCGAATTTTCGCACGTCCTGAAAGAACAATTCCCCACCCTCGCGAAAGTAAAATTCCAGGTGGATGTGCTGGGGATGCGGGGAATCCTCGCGGCGGCTTAAAAAGATACCGGACATTCCCAGATGAAACACCGGAAATAACCCGTCCACTTCCCAGAACATCCATTTACCGTATCGTTCCACTTTCCGCAGGCACTTCCCTTCTAACTGCTGCGCAAATTCCTCGGCAGTAACATTCTGAAACAATCGCACCGGATGAGCCACCACCCGCTGCAGGCATTTCCCGGAATAATGCTTCCGAATCTGCCGTACAATCGTCTCAACTTCCGGTAATTCCGGCATCGCTCTTCCCTTTTCACCCGTTAAAATTTTCTTTTCCCAAACAGCCTTCCCATACCCGGCGCCGGAATATACCAAACAGATTTCCCGGAAAAAAGCGTGATTTAGCGGGGAATTCACGAAAACGCCAAAGAGAAGATGATGCAGAAAGTTTTCTGTGGGAGTTCAGAAAAAACGAACATCACCTACGATTATTCCCCTAAAAATCTTACAAATTTATTATTTAAATTGATTTTACATGGTTTCAAAATTAAATTCCGTGCTGTTTTTTAGCATATGGAGAGAACTGAATAAATTAAGGAGAACATTGCTTTATGATGACCAAAATGCGCGAAATGACCTGGGTGTTCATCTGGATTCTGGTAATTGCGTTTGTAGGACTGATGGTGCTGGAATGGGGTATGAACATTACCGGATTGAAAGGCCGCTCGAACGTGGTGGGGAAAATCAATGGAAAGAAAATTACCATACAGGAATTTCAGAAAGCCATCCAGAATGCTTACATCCAGGAAAAACAGCGTACGGGGCAGGAACCGGATGAGGAGAAGCTCCAGCAACTGCGGGATCAGGTCTGGGAGAGCTATATTCAGCGTATTTTATTAGGGGAAGAGATTAAGAAACACAACATCGTGGTAACCGACCGGGAAATTTATTTGCAAATCACCCAGAATCCGCCCCAGGAGTTGCGCGAGAATCCCAACTTCCAGACGAACGGCAAGTTCGATATGGAGAAATATCGTCAGGCGCTGCAGAATCCCGAAATCAACTGGAAGCCCGTGGAAGATTACTATCGGGAAGTGCTTCCGTACCAGAAACTGCAGGACATTATTACCGCTTCGGTGATGGTGACGGAAGAGGAGATTAAATCCGAATTCATGCGGCGGAACATGAAAGCACGGATTCGCTACCTCTACATTCCGGCTGCCGCCTTTGCCAGGGATTCGATTCAGGTCAGTGAAGAAGAAATGCGCCGATATTACGAAGAGCATAAAGATGATTTCAAAGTGGAAGAAAAGCGCAAATTAAATTATGTGCTCTTTTCCATCGCACCCTCCCCGGAAGATAGTGCCCGGGTGTACCGATTGGCAGAGGATATTTTAAAGGATGCCCGCTCCGGAGCGGATTTCAACCAGTTAGCAGACGAATATTCGGAAGACCCCTCTGTCAAAAGCAATCATGGAGACCTGGGATTTTTCGAGCGGGGACGGATGGTTCCGGAATTTGAGAAGGCAGCATTTTCCGGGAAACCGGGGGACATTGTGGGGCCGGTAAAAACGCAGTTTGGGCTGCACATCATCAAAATTATCGAAAAGAAGAAGGAAAAAGGCAAAGAGATGGTGCATGCCGCACATATTCTGCTCAAATTTTCTGCCAGTGCCCTGACCATCGAAGAAGCCCAGCGCAAGGCGAACGATTTTCTGGAACTGGCCAAGGAGGATGGATTTAAAGTGGCGGCCGATAAGTTGAAATACGAAATCAAACAAACCACCGAGTTTAACAATCGGGGCTTTATTCCCGGATTTGGTAGTATGAAAGCTGCGGCTGACTGGGCGTTTAAAGCCAAAAAAGGTGATATTTCGCGAGTGTATCGCACCCGACGGGGATTTGTGGTATTTCAGGTGGCCGAAATTAAACCGGCAGGTTACCGGCCCTTCGAGGAAGTAAAAGGAATTTGCAAAAGCAAAATCGAACATCAAAAACGGAAAGAGCGTGCCCGCCAGTTCGCCGAAAAGATTCAGCAAATGATTAACGAACATAAAAGTTTCGATGAAATAGCCCGGAGTTTCGATCAGAATCGGGTGAAACTGGACACAACTGTTCAGTTTGGCTGGAGCGATCCTATCCCCAAAATCGGGCGGAGTGCAACAATCCAGGCCGCTGCCTTTACCCTGGATCTGCACAAGCCTTCCCGGATGCTGGAGACGGATCGGGGATTCTATTTCATCGAAGTCATCGAAAGAACGCCGTTTGACGCCAAGAAATATGCTCAACAGCGCGGGTTCCTGAAAAATCAGCTCCTGAACCAGAAACGGCAGCGCTTTTTCACCGAATGGTACCAGAAGTTGAAAGAAAACGCCGATATTGAAGATAATCGCTCGCTATTTTTCTCTTCGTAACAAACAGGACAAACGGTTGAATATAATTAGCGCCGGGAGATTTTTCCCGGCGTTTTTTATTGTGCTCGAAAACACCTTACTAATTTCAGCTTTCCCACACGATATGGATTTTTCATTTCCCGCTATTGTTGTGTTAAAAACGGACCAAAACTTTTTTCATCTCTTTACCAAAAGATTTTTTGGGGACGTCCCCGATAATTTCGCTTTTCACAGAATGTGAAAAATATTTCTTACATTGCTTATATTTTCCACAACCGATATATTCCCCTGTTACATGAACTAAAAATCGGAGGTACTATGGCGACGGTAAGACCTTTTCGTGGATTGCGTCCTCGCAAAGATCTGGCAGAAAAAGTAGCAGCACCCCCCTACGACGTTCTGGACTCCCGGGAAGCCCGGGAACTGGCAAAAGATAACCCTTACACTTTTTTACACGTGAATAAACCGGAAATCGATCTGGACCCCTCGGTTAACCTGTATGATGAAGCCGTTTACCGTAAAGGAGCGGAAAATTTGAAGCGCTTCATCGAGGAAGGAGTGGTAGTCCAGGACGAAAAGCCGATGTTTTACGTATATCGTCAGATTATGGGCAACCATCAGCAGGTGGGACTGGTGGCCTGTGCATCGGTGGATGAATACGAACAGGACATCATTAAAAAGCACGAACTTACCCGCCAGGAGAAAGAGGACGATCGGGTGAAACACATTCTTTACCAGAATGCCCAGGTGGGTCCGGTGTTTCTCACCTACAAAGCGCGCCCGGAGATTGACCAGGTGATTACTCAAATTATGCAGCAGGAACCGGAATATGATTTTGTTTCCGACGGCGTACAGCACACGCTCTGGCTGGTAAAGGACGATGCAGTAATTCAGCAGCTTATCGATCTGTTAAAAAAAGTGGACGTTCTGTATGTGGCTGACGGACACCATCGCTCGGCAGCAGCGCAGCGAGTGCGGGAGATTAAACGCCGGGAGAACCCCAACCATACGGGTGATGAAGAATACAATTATTTCCTCACGGTCATTTTTCCTCACAATCAGATGCAAATCCTGGATTATAATCGAGTGGTCAAGGATTTAAACGGATTGAGTAAAGAGGAATTTTTACGCCGGGTGGAAGAGAAATTTACAATTACCCCGATGGGAAGTGGCACACCCTACAAACCCCAGAAGCCCCACGAATTTGGGATGTACCTTGATGGGAACTGGTACAAGCTCACTGCCAAACCCGGGACTTTTGACGAATCGGATCCGGTAAAGCGCCTGGATGTGAGTATTTTGCAGGAGAATCTTCTGGCACCCATTCTGAGTATCGGGGATCCTCGCAAGGACAAGCGAATTGATTTTGTGGGTGGTATTCGGGGTTTGGAAGAATTGGAGAAACGGGTCAACAGCGGTGAGTGGGCAGTGGCATTTGCGCTGTATCCCACCTCCATCGAAGAGCTGATGGCCATTGCCGATGCGGGAAAAATCATGCCACCGAAATCTACCTGGTTTGAACCCAAATTAAAATCCGGGCTGGTGGTCCATTTATTGGATTAATGTTTTTCGGCAAAATAGTTAACGAAGATGTAAAAAAACCCCGGGCGAAAGTCCGGGATTATTTTTTTAAACACAATGGGTGGAAAGAAATTCCAAATGACAAATCCCAAATCACAAACGAAATTCCAAATTCCAAATCACAAATCCCAAATCCTTATAAATAATTTTTAATTCAAAATTCAAAATTCTTAATTAAACCAGTGTTTTCAGTGTCTTCTGTGTACTCTGTGGTTAAAAAACTGTGCGATTCCGTGTTGGCAAAAATTTTTCTTGCTTTTTTGAAAAAAATTTTTTAATTATGTATAGGGATTCCAAATACATCAGGGATGAGGGAAAATTCAGAGGATTTAATATCGGTAATATGCCATGTTTGCACCGATTTACCAGATATTTCCCAGCTTCACCCAAAACCCGTCTTCCAAACTATACCCTCTCCCCTATCCAATACTCCCTCTTTACTCTTTACTCTTTACTCTTTACTTTTTTCACATTTTACATTTTACATTTTTCATTTTTCATTTTCCATTTTCCATTCCCCCAATGCTCTTTCTGAAAATATCGAACTTACGCCAAAAACATTTCTTTATCATAAAAACAAAATACATCCCGGAAGGAGGTCTCTACCATGAACCGCCGCTTTGTTTTTTATGTCCTTATGTCCCTTATGCCCTTATTCCTGGTCTGCGAAAAAGAAACGGTTTCCGTAAAACGAACGAATGTAACCTTACGTGCCGAATACGTAGGGGTTACCGAAGCCTGGCTGAAGTTGCAAACCCATGAGGCAAATTGCGGGGTACAAATTAAACGGGGGAATCAGGTTATTTTCCGGACTGCGGAAATAAACAAAGATACCGTGGTTTACGACAGCACCCTTTCACCGGCACATACCTACAATTATGCTTTATTTTTACAGGATGGACGAGGAGATTGTCGCAAAGCGCAGGAGGTGCAGATTACCACCATGGACACCACCAGCCACGATTTTCAGTGGGAGGTAATTGAATTTCCCAGCCCCTATGGCAGCGGGGCTTTGTATGATGTAGCTATTATTAACGAGAACGACATCTGGGCGGTGGGGGAGATTTATTCGGATAGTACACATGATTGGTTGCCTTATAATGCGATTCACTGGGATGGGAGTAAGTGGGAGTTGCAAAGGATTAAGACAAATGCCTGTGGAGGAGTTGATTATCCTCCTATCAGGACAGTTTTTGCATTTTCTAATAATGATATTTTATTTGGTCATATTGATGCAAGCATAACTCATTTTAATGGAATCAATTTTACTAATGATTGCAGTTTTATTCAACAAATTAATGGTTCTATCAACGAAATATGGGGAACATCTAGCAATGATTTTTATGTTGCGGGTAATAACGGCCTAATTGCCCACTACGACGGCAGTAGCTGGCAGCGTATAGAGAGCGGGACGGAATTACCTATTCAGGATATTTGGGGATTTAAAAATCAGGAAACAGGTAAACTTTTTATTATTTGTC
>JALWDQ010000966.1:0-6408 GCA_027039625.1 Calditrichia bacterium
CGTGCGGGTTACTACCGATTGGTTTTACCGTCCATTTCTGTGACGCAGGATAGCCTTTCCCGGTTACACGTGGAACTTATTCCCGGGAACGACCGAGAATTTCTGTACCTTTCGGTGGGAGGAATTCTGGTTACGGCACGGGATTCCCTGCGTGAGGGGGAAATGGGCGAACTGATGGAGATTTCTGCCGGGGAGACGGAGCACCTTCAGGCCACCAATCTGGGAGATGTACTGGACGAAATTCCCGGAGTGGTGCGGGTAAACAAACCGGGATTGTGGCGCCCCATGCAGGTGGGATTACGGGATGTGAATCGGCAGGAGGTGGATGATCGGGCAGAACTTTTTGGTACCCGGATTTTAGTGGATTGTGCACCGGTAAGTAACGAAATGAATTTGAACACCGGTTTTGGAGTGGGATTGGGGAGCAAGGTACAGAGTACCGCCGGTAGCGGAGTGGATTTACGGCACATCCCGGCGGACAACCTCAAGCGCATCCGAGTGATTAGCGGGGTACCTTCGGTGGAGTACGGAGATGTAGTCGGGGGAATTATTCAGGTAGAAACCCGTTCCGGAGTGGAGCCGTTGCGCCTCAAATTAAAAAGCAATCCCGATACCCGGGAGTTGAATTTAGGGGGCGGGATGCAACTGGCACCCGGGCACATTTTTCATTTAAATGTAAATTATGCCTACAGCCTTCGGGATTTACGCATCGAGGGGGATGAAGTGTCTCGCGTACATTTGCAGGCACAATTTTCCCATAAACCAGCGCACCGCTCGTGGCGAATGAAGGAAAAACTAACTTATTTGCAATTTTTCGAGAATTACCAGGTGGTGGGGGATGTGCACGCCACCGAAGCGGCTAATCGGGATTTTGCCCTGCAGTATTTCCATCAGATTGGGTGGCAATTTAGGCCGGGTTTACACCTGGAGGTGAACGGACACCTTCATTACCGCAGACGCCTTAGCCGGGTAAGCCGTTACGAACAGATGGAAGCGACATATGTATCGGATCGTGAGGAGAATGGGGTTCAGGTAGCGGTGCCGCTGGTGGGTGGCTACATCTGGGAAGTGAGCACCCGGGGGCGGGAATGGGATGCCGGGGTGCGAGCGAAACTGGAGCTGCGTCTTCGTGGATTGGGGATTCGGCATCATTGGCTACTGGGTGGCGCGTTTCGCTACCTGGCCAATACCGGAAGCGGTAAGCAGTTCAATCCGCTTTACCCACCTTACGGTGCGGTGGGTAAACGTCCCGATCGCTTCGACCGGGTACCGCCCATGCGCCATTTGAGTTATTACGTGCAGGATGTGCTCCGTTTCCATCGCTTTACCTCCTGGCAGGTAAATCTGGGACTCCGGGCCGATGTGTACAATCCCGACGGTACGGGAGGCCCTGCTCTGTTCCGGGGAAAAAACGGAAGTTTTTTGCAACCGCGGGTGCAGCTTGGGGTGGAACCCTGGCCGGGCTGGCGAGCCCATGTGAGCTACGGGCAGAGCAGTAAACTTCCCCCTGCGGCACAAATTTTCCCCGCTCCTGTGTTTGTGGATGTGATGGAATCCGGCACCGTGGGGATCGATACTGTGCCTCTCATCCATACCCATCGGTTGTCGGTAGAAAATCCGCATCTCAAAGCATTTTCCCAGGAGAAGTGGGAAGTGGCCGGGGAGTGGTTTGGGCGGTACCTGCGGGGGCGCATCGCCCTGTTTCGACAGTACACCCGGAACATTCCCGTAGCGGTGCAACTGCCTTACCGCAGAGAAGTGTACTTCTGGCCCAACTGGCCGTTAAGCGGAGAGAATCAACTGGTGGAGAGCCAGGAGGTATTCCAGCGAGATTACCATGTTTACCGCAATGCAGCCTGGACGGATCGCCGGGGGATCGAGTTTGCCTTGAAAACGGTTTATCTCCCCCGCCTGAATCTTATGCTGCATGTGAATGGAGCTTACACCTACAGCCGCTACGGAAGTGAGTTTACGGGCAGTGTCTCCGCACCGGTGGTGGTTTCGGACACCGTTTCCGGAAATCCGGTTCAGCGTTCCATGTACCCCGTTTATCCTGCGCTCCCCCACTGGCGGAAACGCTTTTCTTACACCCTTCGGCTGGATTATCTGCATCGCTCGCTGGGATTATGGTTTACGGTTACCCTGCATCATGTGCCGTACCATGTGGATGTTCCGGTGGATTACCCGGCGGCAGTGCAGTTTGCCAGAGGTGTGGTGGAGGAGGGGCGCTATCGCGAAATTACCCGGGAGGAGGCAGCGCGCTGGCAGTTGCAACGGCCACTGGACGAGCGTTTGCGATATCCCTTTCGCTACCCGGCAACGGTGTTGCTCAACCTGCTGGTGAGTAAACGACTGTTCCCGGGATCGGAAGTTTCCTTTTTTGTGAATAATGTGTTGAATGAGCGGGGATATTTTCAGGATCGCTACGGAATGACCCGGGCTGCCAATCCGGAGATTTTTTACGGGGTGGAATTTAGCATCCAGGTGCGTTGAAATCTCTGCCGGAAATTTTATTTGTATTCCCCGGAAATTCACTGTATTTTTTCATAAAAATAAGCGCTATTTGTTTTAATATTTGTTATTATGAAAAAAGCGAATAATTCTTGTTCATGAAATGAACCGGGATAGTTTAACAGCCCAATAGTATTTCTGACGTCTCCAGATTGAACAAAGTGAAATAGGGATATTCCGCAAAAAATTATGAGAAGTTCACAAATCATGTATAATTGGATGAAAACCTTTTTCCGTGGA
This sequence comes from Calditrichia bacterium, assembly GCA_027039625.1. Taxonomy (GTDB): domain Bacteria; phylum Calditrichota; class Calditrichia; order RBG-13-44-9; family RBG-13-44-9; genus JALXCH01. Next base: position 2,752 of record JALWDQ010000966.1, read on the forward strand.
GGCTATTCCTGGTGGGGGACTCTGGCTCTGCTGGGTATATTGCTTTTTATGGGAGGAGGGATATTCTTCGGATGCGATCCTGCCCGGCCCATGGTTCCCGATGGAAGTGCCCGGATCGAGTTGGTGGTAATGGATTCCAGTGGGCTAACCAGTACAGGTCGATTGAGAGTGCCAGCTCCGGTACCGGAAGCAGAAGTGATTCTGCTTTCTGAAGAATATCGTCCTCCGCTACAGTTGTACGCCGATAACCAGGGAAAAATTGTTGCCAGAGGATTACCCGCTTCGGTGTATCGCATCTCCGCCAGGTATCAGGTGAACTCGGCCTATCGGTTGAGCGGTTTGCTTGAGATGGAAGTGGGGCCTCAGGCGTTTGTTCAGGATACGATTTACATTGCTCCCCAGCCATTGCCCCCGTTGCTAATTAACGAAGTGTACTATTGCGGGCCTCCCGGTGCAAATGGCCTTTTCTTCGATCAGTTTATTGAATTAATTAATCCCGGCGACACCACGGTTTACCTGGATGGGAAGATTGTGGGACGTTGCTCGGGTTTCGATGCGGTGATTAGTCAGGTGGATTCGGTGGATTACCTGACGGCCATTTATGCCTTTCGCTTCCCGGGAGAACCGGGAGGACATACGCTGCCAGTACTTCCGGGTGAGGTGGTGGTACTGGCTTGCGATGCTTTGAACTTCCGGGCAATTAATCCCCATTCTGTCAATCTGGAGCAGGCCGATTTCGAATTTTACAATCAGTTCGGGCAGGATATGGATAATCCCCAGGTGCCTAACCTGGAAAATATGATTTACGAAGGTAATAACGATTTTCTCATTAACCGTAAATCGGATGCAGTCTTTATTGCCAGCGGTCGGGTGTGGCAGAAGGTGGAAATGGTGTTTCCCTACGGATCGGAATTCTTCCTGCAAATTCCTTTAAAAGAGATTATTGATGCGGTAGAATATAAAGCCAGTACCGGAACGCCTAAAATTTTAACCCGTCGCCTGGATGCCGGTTTTACCGGATACGGTGTCACCTCGTTTAGCGGTAAATCCATAGCACGCCGCGGTTTACAGGATTTAAACGATAGTTCCGTGGATTTTCAGGTACTGGAGCATCCTACTCCTTTTGAGCCGTAGAGAGGGAGTGGAAATAGGGGAAATAGGGTGTATAGGGTATATAGGGTATATAGGGTATATAGGGTATATAGGGTTTATAAGGGGGATAAGGGCGGAGGGGCATAGGGCATAGGGCATAGGGCATAGGGCATAGGGGCATAGAGCATAGAGCATAGGGCATGGGGCATATGGTATAATGTATGCATTTCAATCATTTTTACACTCTTTTCTCTTTAAAATTTGAAATTTGTTATTTAGCTTTTGTTATTTGTTTTTTGAAGTTTGGAATTTGAGATTTGGAATTTAATACCTGTGATTTGGGATTTGAGATTTGTTATTTGGAATTTGATATTTATTGTTTGGGATTTGGAATTTGAGATTTGTCATTTCTCATTTTGTTCTGGTTTTACTTCTGGGATGGGGCATATTTCTTCCGGCACAGGATTTTTCCAGTCTGGTGTTTAAGTACACCGATTTATTGCTCTGGCAATCCTCTGCTCGTCTCACGCCATTTCGCTTTACCGGAAATCCCGCTGGTATTTTGCAGCATTATCCCCGGAATCAGACCTGGCTGGAAGGTACGATCCGGGGTTTTGATGGTGAGCTGCACCGCAATTATGATGCAGCGGCAGGGAATTGGATGCAGGTAACCCTGGCCAGTGTGCAGCATCTTTCACCCAAACAATCTTTGTACGGAAAAATCGAATACAACCTGGAAAATCGAAAAAGCGTTCCCTATGCGCTGGAACCTTCCCCCTATGATGATGATCCCCAGATTATTGCCGATACCACTGTGGGGGATTTTTTTTATCAGGGGCCGCGGGTAGAAGTCGCGTATGCTGTAGGAGGGAACCGCTGGACGTTTGGGGCTTTGCTTTACTACCAGTTGTTTGATGGTGCGAAGCGGCGTTACAGTTTTGCCCGGATTCTAAGGCGGAGGGTTGTTCCCGGAGTGGGTGCCCTGTTTCGGATTTCAGAAAAGTGGCAATTGGGAGGCTGGCTCCATTATGAGGATGTGAAAGACCGCATTGAACTCACCCGCGATATTCTAACCGGAGAAGATGTGCTGGTTCGCCTTTACCGAAGCGAGAAGGTGTACCGGGTGAAAGTGGGAGAATTTACTCACGAACGGGATAAACGCACATTGCAGGTGCAGGGGAGTTTGTTTCAGGTGGCGGAACCGGGGCATCTGGTACAGGCTTTCACGATGGCATATGCAAGTCCCCGGCAGGCTTTAACAAACTATACTACTGTCTCGGAGAAGGATGCGGGCTGGTTCGCAACACAATGGAGCACCCGTTACGAAATCCGCTGGCGCAGCCGTGATGGACAGTGGCGGCTGGGCGCTCGACTGGGAACCGATTACCTCTCTTCGTTTAGCCGCCATCCCCACCTCGATGTTTTGTTTACCGAGCGCTCGCGCTGGTACACCAAAGCGGAATTCGGTGGAGGAATCCGAATGACCGGGAAATTTCCTTTTTCCGGGATGGTTCAAATAGGCTATTATCCTATCAGAGATAAATATGATGATTACCAGAGTCAGATATTTCGCAATATTCGGGGACAGGTGTATCGGGTTGCCCTGGCTTTTGAGCTGGAAACCGGAAAAAACTGGCAGTGGGTACTGACGGGTTCACATACCCGTCAGCATTTAAGTGAAGAATCACCCCGCTACTTGCCGGATTATCGGAAGTGGAACTTTGCTCTGGGATTTCAGACGGTGTTGGGAAACATTCGGATGGGAGTGCTGGGGGAATATTTCTGGCAGGATGCTATTAGCGGGTTCCTGGAAAACCGCGGGGGAAGTGTAAAATTGATTTTTACCGGGAAATGATTCCTTTTAAGCAGAAATTGGTGTACCGCTTTTCAGTAGAAAAATTACTTTATCCGGTAAGCTGCATGCGAACAGAGAAACCGCTCCAGTTCTCCATCCGATAATAGTTCATTTTCTTTCCTCTGGGAGTCTGGGGATAGTTTACCTGATTAAAAAAAATTCCCAATCTGACTTTATTAGAAAAAATCCATTGAAAAATGCAGTGCTTTATTTGAAAAATTCCTGCTTTTTTATTAAAATATATCTATTGTAGTGAGGAAATGATCAAACTTTTTGTTTATTTATTTTTATAACAATTCCCATAACCTGTCATTCTGAGCCCTGCGCAAGCAGGGCGAAGAATCTCCTGCGCTAGCAGGGTGAAGAATCTCCTGCGCAAACAGGGCGAAAAATTTTAGTGGAAGAATTTTTAGTTAACTTCTGTAATTTCACTAATTTAATTTCTTTTTGCTTTTTGTCTTATTTTGTATAGCATCTTAAATTTGATTAAATAACAAATTTCATGGAGTAAAAAAAACTCTGGGAGGAAAAAATGTCAGAAGATGCTGCCTGGAAAGAAGCACTCACCCATTTGTTTCGGGAATTTATGGAATTTTTCTTTCCTCACATTGCTGTGGATATTGATTTTTCCTGTGGGTACAAATTCCTGGACAAAGAGTTTCAGCAGATTGTGCGGGGAGCGGAGACGGGACGTCGGATAGTGGATAAGC
>JALWDQ010000967.1:0-6406 GCA_027039625.1 Calditrichia bacterium
CGGTATTGCCTTCCCGACGGATGTTAATGATCCGTCTTTGTTCCTGTAAAATTCGGTTGTAGTTTAAAACCTGCAACACCACAATCCCACCGGGCTGCAACACGTGATGAAATCCTCGAAGTGCCTGGTGCAATTGTTTCTCATCCTGCAAATGGGGTAACGAATTCCCCAGGCAAAAAAGAGCCTGAAAGCGCTCTGCCACTGCCTGCGGAAGATCCAGCATATTAGCCTGCTGCCAGCGAATGCTCTGGCCATATCGCTGCGCATTGGATTGGGCGTAACGCAGCATTTCCGGAGAAATATCCACTCCGGTCACTCGAACGCCCAGGCGCGCCAGCGCAATGGCGTGTAATCCGGTACCGCAGGCGACATCCAGAGCCGTGGAAAAGCCATACCGCTCCCGCCAGCGCCGGAGAATCGCTTCCTCCTTCTCCAGGCGCTGACGAAAACGAACCATACGATCGTACTCATCGGCTAAATTCTGGTAAAATAGCAACGCATCGTCTGACATGGCTATTCCGGCACCGTAAAAAAGTTGTGGAACAGATTTGCCTCCACCTCCTGTGCCCAGGCACGGTACCCTTTGCTCTTGGCCATTTCCACCAGTGGCCCCGGGTAGAAGGAGGTGATTAACTGGTACACCTGTCCTTCTTTTAAGCGAGGCAGTTCCTGCATCACGGTTTCCACCGGGTGTTTCCCTTTCTCCAGCATGGGACGGGCATCCAGGATACGCACGATTTTTCCGTTTTGCAACCATTCCGGCCGCTCATCCCCGGAGCTTTCCGCCAGCTCTGCCTGCCCCACTTCCCGGCGTAAGCGGTTAATTACCGTGCCAATGGATTGCTTCCCCAGTGCAGCCACCTTTTGCAGGGTGGTCACCTTGCTAATTGCTTTCCGAAGCACCGGATTTTTAAGCTTTTCCAGATCCGGTGCCAGCTCGATGACCACAGCCTCCAGTTGGGGATATGCCTGGAACAATTCTTCCAGAGTCGTGTCGGGTTGTATGGTAAGCTGCCCTTCTTCGGGGCAATCGTGAATGCTTTTATTTTCCATGGGATGTTTCCTCCGTGGTTTCCTCGTAACTCAACAACCGTTTTTCTCCTTGTAATTGCTTCAGGCGGGAAATATCCTGCGTCACTTCCAGAGTCCCCAGATATTCGCCCTTTTCATTTCGCACTGCGTAGTAAGTAATATGGACAAATTTCCCCTGAAATTGAATCCAGAACTCGGCGCGGTTTTGCCGCCCGGAACGGAAATCGTCCAGGATACGCTGCACCACATGCACGCTTTGTGGCGGATGGCACATTTGTACTGCTCGCCCTAAAATCGCCCGGTTGCGGTCGAAAATGCGCTCCTCGCTGTTATTGAAATACCGCACCTGATCGTTCTTATCCACAAACGTAATATCCACCGGCAGAGTGTTGAACAAAGCATTGAGTTCTTCCACCGTAAAGCTTCCCGTGGGTAGTTGAATCCGTCCATCTGCGTGAGATTCCTGCTTCGCAGGTTGAATCTTTACCTCCGAAGGTACCCACACCTCCTGTGGGTCGTACAGGCAGTAGCCAATCTCGTCGCTCTGCCGGTAAATCTCGTACCATTCTTCCGGGGTGAGGGTATCCAGGCACATGGGGAAAAGGATTTCTTCTTCCTTGTAAATCATTTCGTCTACTCCTTCGGCAGCAGGCTTTAACACCAGCTCCAGCACAGTCTTTGCCTCCCCGGCAGTAATTTGCTGGGTTGCCGAAAGGGCTTCCAGCGAAGCTTTTAGCAGTTCACGAATCTCGTCATCTTTCCCCCACATCACCGTGGGCGGTCCGGTAATCTCGTACTTTTCCAGATAAGGAAAGAGCAGATTCTCCTTCCGCCGGTAGTGCTTATCCACATCCATTAAATTATTAAAGTGGCGGTGAATTTCCATCCACAGGGAACTGACATCGGCATCATCTTCCGCCGCTTCGATTTGATGAAACAGGATGCGCAAAGCATCCAGTTCTACCTCAAGCGCCCGGTTTTCCATTTGAAACGTATGCACAGGGTGTCCCGGAGGAGCTTCCTGTGCCGTACTTAAATCCACCACCCCTTTCAGAGCTTCTCCGTGAATATCGCACAACTTCAGCACTTCGTATGCGGGGAGCCCCTCGGAAATAAGCTCCTGCTCCGCTTCCACCACCAGATTGTAGGGGACTTTGCCCATCAACCGCATGAGTTGCTTCCGCACATGATCTGCCGCTTTCCCTTCGTGAAGCTGCAGAATCATCTGCTTCAGTAACTCCTTGCGATGTTTATTGTTATCGATAATTTCACTCATGACTGACTCCTGATGTTATGATTCCAATTTGACTTCTATTTTGAATAACCAAAACAGGTTAAATGATCGAATGTTTTCGCACCATGGGTAAATCCCGATAATATTTCAATAAAACCTCCATTTTTCTTTTAATCATCAATTCTCTCTCAAGGTTTGCCGGAATTTTTCCAGGCATTTTCATCGTATTGGGGCACCTGCCCTTGATTATGGAAGTACGCCGGTTCGTTCAGATGGCGAATGTGATAGAGGTATTCCTGCGCGGGAATTTTGTTTTGCCAGTGTCCGGTAAGCCGGGCGATGGTGGTTCCCAGCAGAAAAAGGAGCACAATAATCAGAGCGTATGCTTTGCGCGAAAGTTTAAACCGTTTTCGGGTTACCGACAGGTAGAGTGTATCCTTCACCGGGCAAACATCCACACAATGGAAACAGGCGTTACATTCATCCGACCAGACAGTTTTTTCCTTATCCACTTTGATATGGGAAGGGCAGGCTTTGGTGCACAGCCCGCAGTCGATGCAGGTATCCGGGTTACGGTGTATTTTCAGGGGACTGAGCCAGCTAAGCATCCCCAGTAAAGCGCCGTAGGGGCACAAATAACGGCACCAGAAGTAAGGAATCAGGGTGGAAAGGGCGACCAGAATCACCAGCGTCCAGAAAGTGGCGCTGCTCATCTCCGCGAAAAATTTAAACATTTTGATGTCCGCTACCCGATTGTACGGGCTGTAAATAAACTGGTGCAGGTCGAACAGATTCATCTGGAAAAGCACGGCATACACAAAGAAGAACATAATAAGATATTTCAAGCTGCGCAGAGGATAGTCCAGCAGTTTGGGCATTTTAAACCGTCTGTCGAAAATTTTCAAATGAAGCTTGTCCAGCATATCCGAGAGCAGCCCAAAGGGACACACCCAGCCGCAAAACCCTTTTTTTAGAAATATGGCAGTGGCCAGTATGATGAGTAAAAGGATGACCGAAGCGGGGTGAATGTGGTTCAGTACGCCGGTCAGAATCCAGTATCTCAGGCTGATGAGGCCGCTGATGGGGAGGAAACCTTCCACCCCGGGGGGACGGGAAACGGTGGGAATTTCTCCCCGTTCCAGTTGGTTCACGAATAAGGTGAATTCCACACCAATCCAGATAATCACCAGTAAAAATCCCACCTGTACCAGGCGGCGAATGGGTTGAATGCGGAACGGTGTGGCTCGCTCGATTTTTTTCTTTTCTTTTTTAGAAGGAATGGTAACTACCGGTGGTACAATGTTCGTCTGATTTCGTTGCACGTTTTCCATGTTACTTTCCTGAATTTGCGGATTTATGGAACATCTCGTTCAGTGCAGATAAATTGACGATGCGCAGGTTCTGGGTCAGGAGATTGTGCGCAACAGATTCCAGCGTGGAGTGGGAAAACAAATAGTCCAGCTCGCTGCGGATTTTACTCCATCGTTCGTGTAGAGGACATGGCGCATCATCGCTGCATTCGTCCAATCCCAGCACACAACGCTCGAACAGGGCATTGCCGTCTATGGCGACGATGATGTCTTTCAGGCTGATGCGGGAACTCTCCCGTGCCAGCCCCACACCCCCGTTGGGCCCTTTGGAAGATATGAGAATACCTGCCTGCGTGAGAATCTGAAGTACTTTGGTCAGAAAATGGAAAGGAATGTCCAATTTCCGGGAAATTTCCCCGATGGGTACAAATTTCCGGTTCCTCTGGGAGGCCAGGTAAAAGGTAGCTCGCAATCCGTAATTACAGGCATTCGAAAGAAGCATGATTCAACCCTACCTCATAAATCAGACCATTTTGTCTGAAATTAGAAAATTTAACCTTTGCGGTCAAGTTTAATTTAAAAAAATTCCCCGGCACTTCAGGCGCCGGGGAATTTCTTCAACAGGATCAAATATTCCCTCACTATTGTTTCATCCAGTTCATAAAATCCCGCACATCGTCTATTTTTTCCAGATTGAGAATCAACTCCACCATTCGATCTCGTTTTTCTTTACCCACTTTTTCCAGCACCATACTGTCGAATTTAGCGAGAAGTTCTTCCTCGCTCATGGGATCTCGATAATCTCCTCTGGGATAATCCACCCGGAGGGTGAACTGGCGTCCATCTGTGGTGGTGATGGTGACTTCCGTGGCTTTTAATCGGGGGAACAGCTTTTCGAATTCCGGTTCGGCAACGACTTTAATTCTGGGCAGTAGCTCCCGGATTTGCGGGTCTCGCAATTTTTCTTCTTTGAATTGTGCCGGGGTCACCATGCCATCCACAATTACCGCAGCCAGGCAATAGGGCAAACTATGGTCAGCGGTTTCTTTGGTTGTGGGATGGTATTTTGAGGGGTCGGAGAGAATATCGGCAGCGCGAGCGATGGTTTTCACCAGCACTTCCTGAATGTCCTGCGGTTTAAGGTGATGTTCGGTAACAATTTTTTGCACAGCTGTGATGGGAGAATGGGTCAGCGCCTCGGCTGCATAAGCTTTCATACTGCAGCGTAATATTCGCCAGTCCTTCCCCAGGTCGCGGGTTAACACCTCCAGTTCGAACTCCGGTCCTAATGCTTCCACCAGTCCCTCTTTGCCATCGATTACATGCTCGGGACCGGTGTAGCCTTCCCGTGCCAGCAAAGCTGCTATCACTCCCGATTGCACCGCCAGGGGATCCACGGTGTTCTTCATGTTGGTGAGTTTCCCCGCGGTTACCGCACCCAGGGTGCAGGTGTGGCTGCCGGAAATGCCAATGGCGTTCACCATCTGTTCGGTATTCAAACCCAGGATTTTACCGGCTACAATGGGACTCACAAAACCGGTGAGGGTGGCATGATGCCATTTTCTCTCACGGATACCGGGATGGGCAAATTCGCACATCCGTTGTTCGAATTCGTAAGCCAGCACGATGGCGGTAATCACTTCCTTACCGCTTTTACCCAGCGCCTCTCCGGGGGTAAGAGCGGCGGGAATGAGGTCGCTGGGATGGGAAGGATCCTCTTCCCAGTAAATATCGTTGTAATCCAGTGCCCGGATGAGTAAACTGTTTAGCAGAGTAGCGTGGCTCATCGGCATCTGAACCCCGCTTACCAATACCGTGGCTTCCGGTGCTCCGCCCATCTGTTGGTGCAAGCGGTGCTGAATCTGTACATCCTCGGTATCCCAACCTCCGAAGGCACAGCCAATGGAATCCAGTAAAAACCGCTTTGCCTGATGCACTACTTCATCCGGTAAATCTTCGTATTTTAGATTCACTGCAAAATCAGCCATTTTATGAGTAATAGTGGACATGGGTTTTTCCTCCAATTTTTTTGAATGAAATCCTGTGAAAATTAAGGTACAAAAAATCGTTCAGGCAAGGGGAATGGGTTTTTTGCAACCACTGAAATAGGGAAAACCACAGATGCCACAGAGAGCACAGAAAAAGGATTAGGGCATCCGGAGGGATTCTTTCGGGATAGGGCATAGGGCATAGAGCATAGAGCATAGAGCATAGAGCATAAAGCATAGGGCATAGAGCATCCGAACGGATCCCTTTAGGTTGACTTTAAACGGAATAACTTTGGGTTAGGGCATAAAGCAGGAAGGTAAATAATGTGGATAGGTTAGATAGTTAATTAAAAGAGGAGTGGAAGGCGCTCCAATACACGCATGTAGAGCTCAGGGCTTTTTTTTAATGAAAAATGAAAAATGTAAAATGTAAAATTGGGTTTTAGCTCATGGTCTTTAGTCATGGGAAAGGAATTACAGTCAGATACTGATTTTTGAGAAAAACTATAGAGTCCACAGAATAAGCAGAATATACATGAAGAGTATAAAAGACGTGAACGAGAACATATTCTCCGGAAAAATCCTGAAAATAAAAGCGGTTGATGTACGGGACGTTTGTTCGTTAATTTAAGGCAAGTTGAATTAAATTGAATACTTAAACCGTATTCAAATGAGTGATTCACTACCCAAAAATCCGGAAAAGCCGCCAGAAGAAACCCAATCCACCACCACTTCCGGACTGGTGCGGTTTTTCGAAGTCCTGCGGCAGTTTCTGGAGGGAAGTTTCTCCCACCAGCTCTACGGATTATCCCGCAAAGAATTGGCTACCCAGGAGGATAGTT
>JALWDQ010000968.1:0-6406 GCA_027039625.1 Calditrichia bacterium
TTCTTTTGTCATGCACTTTTCAGGAATCTTGAAACTGGCGTAAAAAACCACTTTAATCTAAAAAGCGAAAGAAATTCCCAGATGAAACTCCGAACGGGATTCTCCCGCTTGCGGAAGCAGTTTCACACCGTAATCGAAACGCACGGGACCCAGGGGAGTAACCAGCGCTATTCCTCCACCTGCACTGGGTTTAATATCGGTAACGCGGAAGTAGCTATTTTCTGCCCATACATTTCCCGCATCCAGAAATACTTCCCCCCAGAAAAGCCAGAAAAGTGGAATCCGCAGTTCCACATTTCCCAGCACCATTAACTTTCCGCCTACGGCAACCGGTTTGCCGCTGGCATCCCGGGTGGTGGGTCCCAACAGCATTTCAGGGTAGCCCCGCACACTGCTGGCACCTCCCAGAAAAAAACGCTCCAGCAAGGGAATTTGCTGTCGGGAGCCGAACTCCACGATGCTCCCTCCCTTAATGCGTGTTGCCAGCACCCAGCTCTTTTTTAAGGGAAATGCCTGGTACCGCGTCCATTGCGTTACCAGCTTCAAAAACCGGTTGGTGGTTATCCGATTGGTGGTTCGATCCCGCGATCTGGAATATACCACTTTGCTTTTCACCTCAAAGGTGTACCCATCCTGTGGCGCCAGATAATTATCCCGTTTATCATGAATGATATCGGCATCTAAAGCGTAAATCAAATCCTGCCCGCTGGTTTGGCGATAAAAAGCTTCATCCAGGGTATCTGCCGGTTCCAGAATGGTGGCTTTGCTGAAGGTAAGACCACTAACCACCTGCCAATACTCGGAAAACTGATGCCGCACTTTGAACGAGGAGGATAGATAATCGAAATCCGCGGCATTTACGGGACGCACCTGGTAGTAAGAGAGCTGAAACACACCGGGAGTGCGGGTGTAACCGATCCAGGGTTCCACATAAGTGAGGGTAAACTGGTTTTGGGGATTAATAAAATCGTGCCGGTTGAAATCGTAGGAAAAAGACGGGATGGCGCTAACGGCAATGGCGCGGGCAGTACCAAACAGATTGCGGTGACCGAATTCCAGAGTAACATCGAACGTGCCGCCGTAAATGGTTTTCTGCTGGTACGCCACACCAAAACGTGCACCTACCCAGCGGGGTTTCTTTTCCACCACATTAATCACCAGCCGCACCCGGGTTCGGGCGCTATCTAACGGCTCCAGCTCCATGCCCACATAATCAAACAAACCGGTGCTGTAAATATTGCGCTGAGATTTCTCAATTTTCTTACGCGAGTACAAATCGCCTTTGTGAATCTCCAGTTCCCGGCGAATAATAAAAATCTTTACATGCTCCAGCCCGCGATAGGCAATATCCCGAATGTACACCGATTCATTCTCCTGAATATTTACCCGCACAAACACCAGAGAATCCACACGCTGCTGCTCGGATTGAATGATGACATAGGGTTTTCCGTGATCCAGGTAGTACCGCTCAATTCGGTTTAAACCTTCCTCAATGGCACTCTGCAGAAAAGGAGCACCATCTTTTAAAGGAATAAAATGCCGCAACTGTTGCCCGGTAAGCAAACTGGCTCCCCGAAACTGAATTCCCCCCAGGCGATACTGAATTCCTTCTTTTATTTGAAAAATGATCTTTACTTTGTCTCCGTGACGCTGGTAATTGGCTTCGACCCATACATCCAGAAATCCCTGACGGGAATAGTAGTTGGTGAGGATGACGCGGTCCAGCTTCATCAGCTTGATGTTGAATGGTTTTTTCTCCTGGCATTTCAGAAGCGCCTTCAGGGTAGAACTGGAAAAATGTTCATTCCCCTCCAGTTCAATTCGGGAAACCTTCAGGCGTCCGGCAAACAGGGACGCCACCAGGAGCAGCATCAGGACAAATGTGCTAAAAACTGTGCCGCCAGTTAATTTCGATTTTAATTTTGTCATTTTCACTTTTTTCGTAATAGGTAGAAACTGACCAGTTCCGATTGATGCGATATTCCAGGTAAATTTGATTTCCGGCTTCCCAGCTTATGCGCGGCGCGGGAATCTGTCCCAATCCCGGCAATCCCGCGGAAGCCAGCCGCGTTTTGTATTCCAGATACAGTTTGGGTGTGAGATATTTCCCCAACGAAAGGCTGGCATCCTCCAGGGAACGGTTCAACCGACGGTTTTTAAAATCGATGAGTCCTTCCTGGGTTTCCAGCCGCACCTGATCCAGCCCGATAAAATGGCGCGCTTCTCGCTCAATCTGGGAGATGAGCGCCTGATTAATCACTTCCTGCCCTTTCTCCAGAATCACCGAACCGGCACTGCTCGTGAGCTGGTTAAACGTTACTCCAAATAGCAACAGAGCAATTTTGTCTTTCGTCTCCGGAAATAGATGGGTCACATCCTCCCCCGTTTTCAAATCGAAGATACGGATTTCCTTCACGGGATTATTGAGTTTGCCGGAGACGTGCAGTTCAAAGATGTAATTGTACTTCCGCTTTTCGGCACGCAAATCCAGTTGGGGTAATTCCTTGGGATTCACAAATTCGATGCGTCCGCTGCTCACATTAAATTCTTCGAACTGGAAATATTTCCCGCCTAAAACATCCAAATTCCCATACATTTCCATTAACTGATTGGGCTCCTGGAAGATTTTCAAATCCCCGGCTAATTGGATTTCGAATGAGTTAAAAGGCGATTCACTGCGCACGTAAAAATTCCCGGGAATGCTCAAATTCACCCGATAACGCATGTAAGGTGGGATTTCGCGGATTGTGGGCGAAAGTAGAAGATTTTTCTCGGACTCGGCAATGTCCAGTTCCACCAGGGCTTTTTCCACTTCCACATCGCCCGCCACCAGAATCGTGTCCTGCCCGGTTATGGTTAAATTTTTAGTGGAAAACATTAAACTGGCGTTTTCAATGAAATAGTTCACATAAGCGCTACGCGCCCGCACCTGCAGGTTTAATCGGGGCCAGGCAAGGTCGTTTAAATCCACCGTTCCGGAAATAAGCACCTCTCCCCGATCCCCCGCCGGTCGAAAAAGACGACGCACTGGCAGGAATAACCGGTGCAAAAAAGCCCGGAAGAAGTTGCGCTCCGGTTCGGTTTCCCGTAAAAATCCCCGGGCATGGGTTAAACGCAACACTCCATTGTTTACCTCCCCTTCCACTTCCAGAGCAGTGAGGGGATTTTCCACTTTAGACAGGTACAGTGTGCCCTGGTGAACCGTTACCTTTCCTTTCGTCCAGGCGTATTTCTGGAAGGTGCCCAGAATGGTCCCTTCCACCTGAATATCTCCGGTTAACAAATCCACTTCCGGCGAAAGCACATTCAGGAAATTGATGCTGTCCTCCTGCACCCGGAAATAAACCATGAAACGCTGGTCTTGCAAAATGTGTTCAGGATTATTGGGATCCCACAGAATAGGTTTCCGCCCTCTGGCGGTAATCAGCGACCCCTGCATATTGATGCGGGCATAATCCAGAATCACATCCCGGGGGCTTATTCGGCCTTCCAGTTTTACGAAAGGCAAACGATAATCCTGATAGCGAATTTGACTGGCGGTTATGGAAAAGACTCCCAGGGGAGCTGTGACGGGACCGTGCAATTCCATTGTTCCGGAGAATTCCCCCTGAAAGGGAAAATGGAAACGCCGCAACAGAGGCAGGCGGCGGAGTGCCACCCGGTGCAAATTGAGATTGATTTCCAGGGAATCCTGAGAAGTCCAGCGGAAGTTTTCTCCCGGCGGAAACTGATGGAAAGCGAACATTCCACTCACATTCAGAAAAGCAGAATCGCTCTGGGTAATTCGCAATTTCCGCACCTCAAGGTGCCGATTCAGATACACCAATTCCGCTGCGAAATTCCCCACCGTATCCGCATTAAGCACCAAATGATTCAATTCCAGCTCGGTTTCCACTTCTGGCTGCTGCGGATTGCCATAAAAAATGAGGGAAATTTCGGTACTTCCCTGCACCTTTACCGGCAGTTGTAGAAACTGATTAAACGGTTCTAACTGAATGTTTTTCAAGTAAATTCCCAATTCACTATTTCCGGTAAATGCTACCAGCCCCCGGGCTTCGATTTCTCCTTTGCCAGGGGCATTAAGCAGGAAGTTCTCGATGATAAGGGAATCGCCCGTAAATACAGCTTCCAGCGTATCCTGTGCCTGCAATACATAATTCCCGTATTGGGTGGAAAATTCATGGAATCGCAAATCCAAGCGGTTGCTGATTCGCGCAATGCGCCCACGAGCAAGCACGAAATTGTCTCCATTGTAAAAAGCCAGGGTATCGATACGCACGGTATCCCGGGCAATTTTAAGCTGCACATCCCCATCAGTCAATTCAACCCCTGCCACCAATCCCGAAGACAGTTCCAGATTAAAGTAACCGATTCGCTCCCGGGCAATATGCTCCACCCGAAATTGTCCTTCCACCCCGTAGCTCACAACATCCTGATACCGCAACGAGTCCAATAAAAAATAACCGCCCACAGAGGGATTGGCGTAATAACCTTCCATGGTAAGCTCCAGACTGCCTGTACCTCCCAGCCCGGGGATTCGCAGACGTTGCGCCAGGGTATCCAGGGAATTGTCATCGGTAAACAGGCGGGCACGCAGGCGGTGATGTCGGGAAAAAGTCCCTTCCAGGAAAAATTGGGACTGTTTCTGGAGCACCAGACGGGAGCCCTTCTGCATCTCCCAATTACCCCGCTGCAACCGCACTTTTAACCAGACGGTGTCGATCCGGCTGGAATCGATTACCACATCGTGTAGTAAAATGCGCCCCAGACCACTATTCCGGGAGAAATTCCAGGTATTAAAATTAAGGCGAACCCAGCCGTTGATTTGCGTACTTGCGGGGAAAATACCTATCTTTTTTAGATTAATCCGGCGGAAGTGAAGATTGACCGAATTTTTTCCTACCGGGGAGATTTGCGCTTCTCCCTGAACGCGGCCAAAATTGGTGGAAAAGCGCAGTTGCTTCAGGAAAATCTCTCCCCGCTTGTAGGCGTAGCGGAATCGAATCTGCCGAAACTGTAAACTGTCCAGACGCCCCGTTACAAAAAATTCCCCGTTAAAATAATTGGGATTTCCGATGTAATTTCCGGCAAAACGGACAAAGCCTCTTCTGTATGGAAAATCCGGGAGGAACTTCCGCAACAATGCTACATTTATCTGGCTGGTATCGGCAAACAGTAAAAAGCGGAAATGAGGCTGGAGCTCTAATTCTCCATGCCCGATGAGTCGGGAGTTATCTACGAAAAGTTCTAATTGATTTAGAGTCACTCGTTTGGGATTCCCCAGCAGGTGGAAGGTGGCTTCCTTCAAGCGAATATCCCGCAGCACATCTTCGGCTCGCAAATATCGCACCTGCGCTTCCACCTTCCGATCATTCAGATGGGCATTTAATTCAAGATTGATTTTTTCAATACGGTTCTCGGTTTTCCCCGTACCAATGGTAATCTTTCCATCCCGAATCACCAATTTGCGGAGGTAAATTTGCGGAAGGCCGGAAAGATCGATGGGATGGAAAAGGGAATCCAGCGGCTGGGGAGGCGGAGATGCTGTGGGAAGCGTGTCCTTAACCGACTTTTCCATGAATTGTATGGAAGGAGACTGAAGAAAGAGATAGTCGATTCGGATTTTACTTCCGGTCAGAGCAATGGCATCGTATCGGAGAACCATTTCCGGGATGTTTGCTTTTCCACCATCAAAAGTCACCTCAACATCTTTGAGCCGAATAAAGCGCAAAAGATTTCCTTCTATCTTTCGATAGTGGAAAGAAACTTCTGGCCCCACAAGCCGGTTTATTGCTTTTTCCAGACCGCGGTCAACAATAGGAGTGTACGTATAAAGAAGCGCCAGCACTGCCAATAAGATCAGCACCGAAAGGAAGGCAACAAGAAAAAATTTCAGAAATTTCCGTTTCATTCCATCGCAATTCCCTTTGAATGGAATTTATATTTCAGAATGGAGAAAGGAAAATCATTTTTTAAGAGGGACGTAGAGGAAGGTTCTCCAACGTTAAGAAAATTTTGATAGTTAGAGGAAATCATGGCAAATTAAATAAAAAACAACTGAATTTTTACGGAAGACAAACCCTGGAAGTTTTCTATTTACGTCAGAATGGAACTGCACGACACCAGCTAATTTGAGAAAGAAAATTCCATCCTGGTGCAATGCCTCTCTTTTATTTTCGGATTTCTTTTCGATCTGGAATACTCCAATACCTGTTGAATACACTGCAGGATTTCTCGCTAAATACCTATTTGAATACCTTCCTGTGTACCCTTCTCTTTCCTCTTTCCTCTTTTCTCTTCCTCCCCTTTTTCTATCCCATCCGGTTCCAGCAAAAAAATAAATATCCCCTCTTAAACACAGAAAATAAAAAAAGCCGAGCAAGAATCCTCCCGCTCGACTTTTGAT
>JALWDQ010000969.1:0-2079 GCA_027039625.1 Calditrichia bacterium
CTCCAAATATGTAGGGCAGAAACGTTTCTCGCTGCAGGGACACGAAACGCTCATCCCCGGGCTGGATGCCATCATCGAAAAGGGCTCCCAGATGGGAATTGCCGAGTTTGTCATCGGAATGCCCCATCGGGGACGATTGAATGTGCTGGCAAACATCCTGAATAAAACTTATGAAGAAATTTTCTCGGAGTTTGAAGGGGAAGTGTATGCAGACAGCGTTTTTGCCGGAGATGTGAAGTACCATCTGGGGTACACCAGCCGCATCACCACCCGCCGGGGCCAGGAGGTGCTGCTGCATCTGGCGCCCAATCCCAGTCATCTGGAAGCTGTGGATCCGGTGGTGGAAGGGATGGCGCGGGCGAAAATCGATACCAATTATCACGGGGATTATTCCCGCGTGGCGCCGATTTTGATTCATGGAGACGCAGCCATTGCCGGACAGGGCGTGGTGTACGAGGTGATTCAAATGTCGCTGCTCAAAGCCTTCCACACCGGTGGTACTATCCACCTCATCATCAACAACCAGCTGGGATTTACCACCAACTTTCTGGAAGGTCGTTCCAGCACCTATTCCACCGATGTGGCAAAAGTCACTCTCTCCCCCGTCTTTCATGTGAATGCCGATGATGTAGAAGCCGTGGTGTACACCATCAAGCTGGCAATGGAGTATCGCCAGATGTTCCATACCGATGTGTTCATCGATCTGTTGGGGTACCGAAAATACGGGCACAACGAGAGCGATGAACCGCGTTTCACCCAGCCGAAGCTGTACAGCATCATCGCCCGGCACCCGGATCCCCGGGAAATTTATGTGCGGAAACTCCAGGCTGCCGGGGAACTGGAACGGGGTCTGGCGGAAGAGATGGAGCAGCAGTTTAAGGCATTACTTCAGGAAAAACTTGAGGTTGTGAAAGGGAAAAAAGCACCCATTTCTGCCCATGTCACCCGCGACACCTGCGACGAGAGCGAACGGCAGGAGTACGATTTCGAGACGCCTCTGGGGACGGCGGTGCCGGAGGAGACGTTGTTGCAACTGGGAGAACGGGTATTCACCCTCCCCGATGATTTGCGCGCGTTCAATAAAATTCGCCGGTTGTACGAGAACCGTAAAAAGCAGTGGCTGGAAGAACGCATTGCGGACTGGGCTATCGGAGAGTTTATGGCTTACGCCACTCTGCTGCACGAAGGGGTACCCATTCGGCTGTGCGGACAGGATTCCGAGCGCGGTACCTTCTCCCATCGCCATGCGGTAGTGCTGGATCAGGAAACGGAAAAGAAGTTTGTCCCCCTCAAACAGGCAGAGAACCAGGGGGCGCGCTTCCATATTTTCAATTCCCTGCTTTCGGAATATGGGGTGCTGGGATTTGAATACGGTTATGCCTGCAGCACTCCCCGGGGACTTACCATCTGGGAAGCGCAGTTCGGCGATTTCGCCAACGGCGCGCAGATTGTGATCGATCAGTTTATTGTGAGCTCCGAAGCCAAATGGAAGCGCATGAATGGGATTGTACTTTACCTGCCTCATGGATACGAAGGACAGGGGCCGGAGCATTCCTCTGCCCGCATCGAGCGTTTCCTCACCCTGGCGGCGAAAAAGAATATGGTGCTGGCAAACTGCACCACACCGGCTAATTTTTTCCACCTTCTTCGCCGTCACATAAAGTTACCCTTCCGCTTACCGCTCATCATTTTTACTCCCAAGAGCCTGCTGCGGCATCCCCGCTGCGTGAGCCCGCTTCAGGATTTCGCTCAAAAAGAATTTCAACCTCTCATAGATGATAATACCGTTCGTCCTTCCCGGGTGAAGCGGGTGCTCCTCTGCTCGGGAAAAATTTACTACGAACTGCTGGAGAAGCGGGAGAAAGAAGGGCGAGAGGATGTGGCAATTGTGCGGCTGGAACAGCTGTATCCCTTACCCGAAAAAGGACTGAAGAAATTGGTGCGGCGCTACCGCCAGGCGGAATTTGTCTGGGTGCAGGAAGAGCCGGAAAACATGGGCGCGCTGCCTTTCCTCTTGCGCAAGTTGAAAATTATGCCCTTTCGGTTTATTGCCCGGGAAGAGAGTGCCACCCCGGCCAC
>JALWDQ010000970.1:0-2078 GCA_027039625.1 Calditrichia bacterium
CCCCAGAATAGCGCCCGCCACGCACGCGGCCCCCACCCACCAGATGTTGAAATCGGCTCCGCGGATGAGCAAAATGGGCACGGTAAAAATAACCCCCGCCGTGGAGGTGTTAATGCCGGAAGCCACGGTCTGGATGATATTGTTTTCCAGAATGGTGCCCCGTTTAAATAGGGCCCGCATAATGCCCCAACCCAGAATAGCCGCCATCGGCGAACCGTTGGTAGAAAATCCCAGCACCAGCGCGGCGTAGGAAAAACTGGCCGTCATCAACACCCCAATCGCCACCCCAATTGCAATGGCCAGAGGTGTGGCTTCGGGATAAGTATTAGAAAACAATTTTAACCGTGCATTAGCCATGCTTCAAATTCCTGAATCCCTTTTTTGAACCATTCCGGGCTTCATTCCCCGGAAACACGTCCTGAACTTCTTCCTCCATTTGCTAACCTACAACTGGAATTCCAGAGACCAGAGGGTGATGCCCCCCAGATCGCCGTAATCCGACCAGCCAAAATCCAGTTGCAGATTGAGCCCGGCGAACCGGTACAGATTCAAACCAAATCCCACCGCCAGCCCGGCAGTATCGTATCCCTGATGGTACCCGGCGCGCAAATCGAACGACTCCCGCCAGCTATATTCCAATCCCCAATTGGTGCGGAACGGCGCATCGAAGCCGTCGTTGGCAGCCACACAAAAAGTCAGGCGATTGGCCGGTTGGGTGAACAATACCGCATGGGGTCCCATCACATTGGCCGAAATGCCCAGACTAAACGTGAGCGGCAGGGGGAACTCCCGGGTAGCCAGTTTGGAATCCGGGCGGGGACTTCCCGGGTAATCGTCCGCATTCTCCTTGTAAAAATGGAGGTGCGGTCCATCGTCGATGCCCATATCCGGCCCCAGGTTGGTAAGCGCCATTCCGATGCGCAGCCCAATATCGGCAATGTTGTACACCGTACCAATATCCACTGCCACGCCGCTGCCGCTCTCCATCCAGATTTTCTCCTGAATGTACTTGGCGGTTACTCCCACGTACACCCGGTCGGTTAACGCACTGGCAAAGGTAACACCCAGCGCCATACTGCTGGCCGTAAAACTCTCCCCTGTTCCCTCTGGCTTCTCCAGCGTTGTCACTTCCATATCGCCCACATCCACATAATTGGCCACCAGCCCCAGGGAGTAAGCCCGGGTCAGGGGATAAATCACCCCGCCGAAATGATGCTTCACCCCGGCGTACAGATTGGTAATCTGGTAATGGGTGCGAATCCCATCCAGTACCCGAATACCGGCGGGATTCCAGTAGAGCGCCGAAGCATCATCCGCCAGCCCCACAAAGGCGCCGCCCAGTGCCACTGCCCGGGCGCCCACTTCCATCTGCAAAAAATTAGCAGAAGTGGTGCCTATCTTGGTAATTTCACCGCCACGGAGTCCCGGTACCACCCAGGAACTCAACAGCAAAACAATCAAAAACCAGGTGCTGCCTGCGGCAAGTCTGTGCCTGTTCATCAAGTTGCCCATGTTATTCAATTCAATATTTTCTCTCAAAATTGATGATTTGAAAACCGATTTAATTGCCAGATTTCTGGCAGAAATAAAATTTTCAAGAGACCTTTTCACCCCTGTTTGCTTTCCGGAAAACTTCTCCCGAACCCGGGATTCTGCCTTCCCGGAAAATTCTGAAACCATCACCAGATAATGGCAAATTTACCCATTTTGCGTTTTCCATCGGGAGTCTCCACGGTGTAAATGTACACCCCGTAACTCACCTCCAGCTTTTCGTCCGTTTGTAAATTCCAGTACTCATCGCCAATGGTGCTGCTGGAATGTTCAATGGTTTTAATCAAATCCCCGCGCAGGGTGTAAATACGGATGGTGCAGCGCTGGGGTAGATGGGTAAAGCGCAACAAATGGGTAAAACGATCCGGTCGGTCCGAAGCCAGCTCCATCAGGTTGTACACCACATAGGGATTGGGCACCACCTTGATGCGGCTCATATCCACTTCCTGATTATCGACCTGGAGAGAATGGGTGCGAATCTCGTACACATCCCGATGGGTGAACGGCTTTTTGGTGCGGTACAGGTA
>JALWDQ010000971.1:0-6374 GCA_027039625.1 Calditrichia bacterium
GCTATATTATACTTTGAATGACAATGAATAATTATTCTATTGACACAGCGTTTTCACATAGTCTCTGAAGGCCATGGGCTAATTGCAGGCGGCCACTCCGTGGCTTTGCACCCTGCCAGAGGAGGTTATTTTTCTAATTCAAAAAGTTCATTCTAATTATCCTGAAAATCTCTCATTAAATATTCGTTTACATATTTCCATTAATTTCTATTTTTCATTTTCCTTTTTAATCTTCATTCAATTCTATGTTCTCTGTGCCCTCTGCGGTTCCAATCTCTTTTGTGGTTCCCAAAATTCAAAATTAATAATTGATTCCGTGGTCTCGTTAATCTCTTTTAACCCCTCAAACACTTTATTAATCAATCCAATTAATAAAAAAACCCGGAGCTTGCTCCGGGTTTTTATTTTTATGTAATCTTGAATTTCACCATCAGGCGCCTTTGTGGTTCCCGTAAAGAATGCTAAAGAACGGATTCTCGAAATCAAACTCATCCACCAATTCCTGATAATCGTCGAACCAATACGCTTCGGGATTACGGCGAAATACCATGATGCGCGCTTTCATCTCCGGATCGGCAGAACGATGATAACGGAAGAAAATATGTTCCTCGGTCATGCCCAGAATTTCAATTTTCCCGGTAGTATGAGACATCACATAACGGGCACGTTTAGCCAGCCCTGAACCTTTCATCCGGGCCTGTTCAAATATCTCCAGCCCTTCTTCGATGGGCACGGCAAACATTTTATTCCCTGCAACCGGCCGATTCTGGAACACATAATAAGGTGGCACGCCAATAAAAGAGAGTTCATTAAACAACTTTGCCAGCACTTCGGGATCGTCATTAATTCCCCGCAGCAACGGGGTTTGGTTCACCGTAATCACACCCGCTTTTTGCACCAGATTCATGGCCCGGATGGCTTCCGGGGTAAGTTCGCGAGGATGATTAAAATGTGCAATCAAATAAATCTTCCGATCATCCAGGCTGTACTTTTCAAACATTTCCAGCAAATCCAAGTCATTCAAAATCCGGTACGGATTAAAGGCGGGCATTTTGCTTCCAATGCGGATGATACGGACGTGCTCTATCTTTCGCAACTCCGAGATAATACTTTCCAGTTTGCGGGTGGACATGAGCAGAGGATCGCCACCGGTAAGCAGCACATTGTTAATTTCGGGATGATTACGGATGTATTCCAACCCGGCGCTTACATCACGCACCACTTCATCATTACCTTCCATAAATAAGCGCTTGCGAAAGCAAAAACGGCAGTAAGCGCCACACACATCATTAACCAGCAACAATGCGGTGTATTCGTACTTGTGCTCCAATCCCGGCGCCTTGGTGTACAAATGCTCGTTTGAAGCATCCAGTTTCCCCCAGGCAGTTAGCTCCTCCATGCTGGGGATAACAATACGACGAATGGGATCATTAGGATCATCCCAGTTGATTAGCTTCTGGTAGTAGGTATTCGTACGAAACATAAATTTTTCTGTAACCTGCTTCAGTTCTTCCCTTTCCTCGGGACTCAGTTGCTCTATTTTTTCAATCTTCGTTATGTAGATCGGCCGGTGCATACTCATTATTCCATCCTCCTTTTTTATTACCATTCACTTTGTTTTTTCCCCGGGAAGCATTCTTTCCTTGAAAAAACAACTAATCAATCAAGTAATGCTCAATTTTCCGATTATTTCCCCTTTATCAGTATCGGATATTTACGGGAAATTTTAGACTTTCCGAGAGGTTATTTCCCCCGGGGAAAGAACTACACTTTTCAGTCAGTCTAACCTTCCCCGTAAAGAAAGATAGTAAGGAAATAATCAGGACGCACAATCCGCAATTTCGTAAGCGAATATACAAACAAAACCCGGGTTTTCCAAGAATTTTTCTGATTTTTCTGGATGCTACCTTGAGGGGAGAAAACGACGAATCAAATCCAGAATTTGCGCTGTTTGTTTCCGGCGGCTGAACTGCTCGATATTCCGGAAATGATATTCCCGAAAGAAGGTGGAAGGTTGCTGAAGCCAGCTTTTCAGAATCTTCTCAATTCCCGAAGAATCCGTATATTCCACCACTTCTCCGCTCTGCGTTTGCTTCACCAGATGAGCGATATCGCTTTCCGGGTGGCACAGCGCCAGGATGGGTTTGCGAAGCGCCAGGAATTCGTATATTCTACCGGGAGTAATGTAGGCACTGCCGGTGGGACGCGAGTCATGGGAGATACATAGGGCATCCATTTCCTGGGCCCGCTGCAGCATTTTGCGGTGCGGAAGATAACCTTCCAGAGAAATCACCTCCTCCAACCCGAAATCCGCCAGATGCCGTAAAAAGTCCTGCGACCATTTCCCCACAAAAACCAGCTGGATGCGCCGAGCGAGGTGAGGTTCCTCCTGTTTCCATTTGCGAATGACGGCAAGGAGAGGTGTGGGCCAATTTCCGTGGGAATAAATGGTTCCAAAAATACCTAAACGAAATTTCGAACCACCGGTTACCTCCTTTGTTTGGCGGACAGCGTTAAAATCGTCTTCATCAAATCCATTGCGAATCACCCGAAGTGTTTTCTGTTTCAGAGAAGGGTATTTACGCAAATAATATTCCTGCAATTTAGGACTCACAAACACAATGGCATCAGAATGGCGTAAAGTAAACGCCTCCAGGCGGTGCTGGAGCCAGCGGTGTAACTTACTGGAAGGCATGTGGAAAGGGTTGTTCGTCCAGGCATCGCGCATATCTAGCACATGAGGTATTCCCCACCAGAGTTGGGCCAGAGCTCCCACCAATCCTGCAGTAAAAGGGGACACGGTGGTGACCAGCAGGTCAATATGTTTTTTTCGATGAACACGGGCCAGAGCCTGCCAAGCAAAGGGAAGCCACAACACGCGACTGTCCGGTAAAAAAAGAAAGGAAGAAATTTTGCGGAACAGCGAACCGCTCTCTCGCTGGGGGCTAGTAGGCTTTCTCCCCTTCCTTAACCAATTTTTAACCAAATACGCCAGCCGAAAGGGATCCAGCGATCCGGTGCGAACAATCCGCACCCCGGAGGGAACCTCTTGCTCCAATTCCCGATCTTCGGCGTAAAAATGGCTATTTTTCACCGTAAGGACTGAGACTGAATAGGAAGTGTAATCCCAGTACTTCAGGAATTTTACCACGCGTTGAACCCCACCTCCACCCATAGGAGGGAAATAGTAGCTTAGCCAAACGACATGCAGTTTAGGGGCAATATTCACGTATGGTCCTTACCAATTCTTCGAAACGTTGCACATCGTACAAAAAATCTACTTCATCGGCATTAACTTCTAGAATAGTAAAGATTTCGCGAGCTTCTTTCATCCAGCGCTCGTAAGCATGGTTTAAATACTCCAGATAATCGGGGGAGATTTGCTGCTCAAAATCGCGCCCGCGTTTACGGATGCGCGCCAGCAGCGTTTTCACCGAAGCCTTCAAATAAATAATCAAATCCGGTTTGGGTAAAAAATAAACCATATTGGAGAAGAGATCTCGATAGGTTTGATGGTCGCGCATGCTCATGTAGCCCTGCTCGTACAGGGAACGGGCAAAGATTTCCACATCTTCGTATATGGTGCGATCCTGAATGGCGGGTTTTCCGGATTCGGCAATTTCTTTTTGCGCTCGAAACCGATGCGACAAAAAATATATCTGTAAGTTGAACGCCCATCGTTTCATATCCCGATAAAAATCATCCAGATAGGGATTGTCGATGACGCTTTCGTAATAAGGCGTCCATTTCAGGCGTTCTGCGAGATTGCGTGTAAGAGTGGTTTTGCCCACTCCAATATTACCGGCAATTCCAATCAGGTAATTCTTCTTTTCAATTTTCACCGTTATCTTCCTCGCTTAAAACGAAACCATTCTATTACTTTGAATTTAACCGGTTTGCCGTGAAAGGTACCTGGTTTGTAACGAAATTTTTTCAAAGCATTGACTGCCGCTTCCGTAAACAAAGGTGCATCCGAGCGCAACACCTGATAATCTTCAACTCTACCATCGCGCCCCACAATGACCTGAATAATGACTTGCCCCTCCGTACCTGTGTGTTTGTAAATATCCGGATAAATCGGTTTCACCTTACGAATATACTCCCGTTTTCCATTATCCAGGAACGCTTCCAGAACCGGTTCCTGAACAGTAGGCACTTTTTTCTCCGGCTCAGGCGGTTTTTCCGGGACAACCGGTTTGGTAACAAATACCGTCTCCGGCACAATTTTAACAATTGTATCCGGTGGTGCCCCTGCTTCCAGGGGTTTCATTAAACTGCTGTCCTGTGCAGTTAAATTCATGGTATCCAGATTCATCGCCGTAAGAGTATCCTGCACCGGAGCGCTCTGGGGAGAAGTATCCTGGACAGAGGGATGGAAAGCAATTGCCGGAACAGTAAATTTTTTGCGTTTCTTTAAAAATATCGGTTGGAAAATAACCTGACCGTAAGCTGGATTATCCAATTGATCGTAAATCGTGAAACGAATCTCTTCGGGTTTGTTCGTGTTCCAGAAATTGTTCTGAGCATAAATCGTGTTTACGGAATGGTTGTACACATCGTATTCGAAGTTATTAAAAATTTTATTGGCACCACTGCTTTGCCCCTCGCTGGCGGGATAATGTCCCAGATCCGGGTTGGAACGGCTGAAAATAATCACACCATAATTGTTCTGGGTTATCACGCATTTACTCACAATGGGGGACGATGCCAGTTCGCAATTAATCCCGGCAAATCCATTTCCCAGAATCAGACAGTTCTCAATGGCTGGATTTGCTCGAATCTCGCAGCTTATTCCGGAATGATAGTTAAATTTAAGTTCACAATTGTTAATGGAAGGTGCACTTCCGTAACAGGTAAGCCCTTTGTAAGCGTATTCAATTACACAATTTTGTAAAGCAGAATGTTCATACAGATTTCTAATAATGATACCGTACCAGTCATTCATCTGGGAATTTGGGGAAGCTGAGGTAAAAATAATGGGATTCTGAGCCGAACTGGCCCTGGCCAGGATAACCCCATGGACAATCAATTCTGCCCGATGTTTATCCGTCCCTCCCTGCATCGCATCCTGATTGGGCAGAAAAAAAATCCGGCTCCCACTCTCGATGGAAAGAATAACTCCTCGCTTAACAATTACATCCCCATTGATGTAAATATCGCCCGACCAGTGCGTATCCCGATCGATAGCTCCGGAAATGTATTTTTGCGCAAACCCCTCACCAATCAGAATGCTCAACAGAATAACAACAATGCGCTTCATTATCGATTCGGTTACCTCATTTGACTCAAAATATACTGAATCTTTTAAATTAAATCTATAAAAAAGAGGTTCATTTCACAATGGATGTTTTTGAGACTGATTTTACGGGAAAAATACAGATTTGAGGGAGAATTTTCTATTCAGTAAATTGAGGAATATGTTTTCGGAACCTATTTAACTCCGGCGTCTATCAAGTTTCTCCGTCTTTCTATAGTAAACATTTTGATTACGTTGGTTCCTTTAAGATATCGCCAACCGCAAAGAAGAATGTACATCTACCAATAAAATTCGTCCTGCAAGATCAATTGAATCGATTTAGGTAACGTTCAAAAACAAGGTAAAAGACCAGAACGCTTTGGGAGAAATGAAAAAACAAATTCCAAAATCCCTAAATAAAATTTTCAATAAACAATTATTTTAATTCGTGTCCATTCGTGTGATTCGGAGGCAAAGAAATCGCAGTTTAATGCTAATTTTCATGATTTGTGGTTCTACTTATTCTGATAAGCCATATAATTTCAAAACATAATTTAAAATTCTTAATTCAAAATTATCAATTATTTCTGTCGTCCTTACAGGACTTTAAATGGTAGGTGGAATTTCCCATTCCCATGGCTGAAGGCCATGGGCTAAATTCTGTCGTCCACTCCGTGGACTCGTCCCCTGCCAGCCGATAGTTTTTCTAATCCTGAAATTCTATATTGATTATCCGGAATATTTGTACCAAAATATCATTTCTAATTAACCTTTATGCCCTATGCTCTATGCCTTTATGCTTTTTCTGCGTCCTCTGTATCATTCCCCAGGATCAGTATCTGACTGTGGTTAATAAATTCTGTGGTTCAGCATTCACAAAAATTTCCCTTACATTTTTGAAAAGAATTTTTATATTGTTTACAGGGATTCCAAAAAAATATCATGGACGAGGGAAAGAAAAAAAGGCGATTTTACGGGTACTAAACCATGTTCGAGCAAAAATACCAAACATGCCAGTATCTCAACCAAAATCCCGGAGAACCCAAATTCTCCCTCCCTTATCCCATACTCCCTTTTTACTCTTTACTCTTTACTCTTTACTCTTTTCTCTTTTCTCTTTTCTCTTTTCTCTTTACTC
>JALWDQ010000972.1:0-2068 GCA_027039625.1 Calditrichia bacterium
ACACATCCGCACCTTCGCGCCACATCTGCTCGGATTCCCGCATGGATTTAGCACCCTCGGCGGGTCCATCAATATGCCCGTAACAGCCGCCTCCTGCGGTCATAATCACGTTGGAATGACCCAGATTTTCGAAAAATCCCGGAGCCCGCAGCGCGTTCATTCCGCCGGAGATAATGGGTGTGGTGGGTTTCATTCCCAGCCATTCCTGATGGAACACCGGACCGTCCACCGAATCTCCGGTAATCATCTCGGCAATCAGCTTGTCGTCCTTGTACCCTTCCATCTTACCGTATCCCATGGTTCCCACGTGGATGCCGGAAGCGCCCTGCAGCCGGGCCATTTTGGCCAGTACGAAAGCGGAATACCCGCGGTTGGTGCGGGGGGAAGTCACCATCCCGTGACCCGCCCGGTGGTAGTGCAAAAACTGATTGGGGAAATGCCGACGGGCCGTGGTAATAGCCGTGGGTCCGCCAACAAATCCATCCACCAGAAATGCCACATGATGGGCAAATTCTCCGAACTGTTCCAGAATGAATTCCCCGCGCGCAATCATCTCGAAGGGATCGTCTGCGGTGATGTTGGCCGAAAACAGCTTGGCTTTGCCGGTTTTGTCCTGGGCTCGCTTCATGGCATCGACCACCAGGGGAATGGTTTTCTTCATAGGAGCAAACACCTGGTTCCCCTGAGGCTCGTCATTCTTAATGAAATCGCCTTCCAGCCAGAATTCGTACGCTGCCTGGGCAAACGGCTCGGGACGCAAACCCAGCTTGGGTTTGATGATGGTTCCCACAATAAACCCGCCGTTCACCACCGGACGGCCCAGAACCCGCCACAAATCGGCAATGCCTTTGGAAGGTCCATCGAACAACATTAAATAACGCGGAGGGAAGTAAAAATCGTACATCTTGGCGTACTCGATATCCGCCATGCCCTGGTTATTCCCGATGGCAAGGGTCAGAAAAGACACAATCATGGCCCGACCGTCAGTGATGTTCCGGTCGAACAGTTCCACCGGATAAGCAATGCGCATCTCTTCCTTTTCGGGATCGATGGAATAGACGGTAGCATCGAGTTTTTTGGTGAACTCATCCGTGGTTTTCACTTCCACATTAGTTCCGGTGGAAGACTCCGCAGCAAAATGGGCTGCTGCTCGCAGATAATCCTTGGGGGATTTGGGATTCGGATAGTACTTGGGATTTGGCTTCATCTTGTAGTAAGCCAGAACATAATTCCCGCTGCGGATTAAATCCTCTTCCTTTAAATTCAGATTGGTGTATCTGAGTGACTGATCCATAATGAAACTCCTTTATTTTATTTGAATAATGGTATTTTGTTAAAATGTAGATTTTTTAATCATATTTAATGGCGCTGATGCGCATCAATTTTTCGAAGGAATGATGCGACTCGATGTAGCGGATGGTACCGGTTTTGCCGCGCATCACCATCGAATGAGTCACCGCTCCGCGTCCGGTGTAACGTACACCTTTCAGAAATGTACCGCCGGAAATGCCGGTAGCGGCAAAAAAGATGTCCTCGCTGGTAATCAATTCATCCACATTGAGCACTTTATTCAGGTCGTATCCGGCGTCAAGTACATTCTTCTTTTCCTGCTCGGACTGGGGATCCAGCTTCGCCAGAATTTCTCCGCCCAGAATTTTGATGGCGGTGGCAGCCAGCACACCTTCCGGAGTTCCGCCCGTACCCATCATCACATCCACATCCGAATCGGGCGAGACCGCCATCAGGGCGCCGGCAACGTCTCCGTCCGTGTGTAACTGAATACGGGCACCTGCTTTCCGGATGTCGGCAATCAACTGCTGATGTCGTGGCTTATCCAGCACAAATACTACCAGATCATCCACGTCTTTCCCCAGGGCTTTGGCAATATTCTTCAGATTATCCTCTACCGGAGCTTCCAGGTCAATTACATTGCGTGCTTCCAGACCCACCACTAATTTTTTCATATAAAATGCCGGGCCGGGGTTAAACATCGTTCCGCGGGGGGCAATGGAAATTACCGAAATGGCATTGGGGCGTCCGAACGCCAGCAAACGGGTACCTTCCACGG
>JALWDQ010000973.1:0-20324 GCA_027039625.1 Calditrichia bacterium
ACCCGCCCCTTCTCTTTAATGCAAGATGATCACCCTGTTCTTACAACGCATCAGGGTAAAATAACTGCTTCCCTTCCAACCTGTAACCATCAATCATCTTCTGCCCTTTTTCCGAGGTTATCCAGGTAACAAATTTCATGGCTAGATCATGCCGGACATGTGGGTATTTTCCAGGATTCACCGGAATGATACCGTAAGGATTGGCAAGATCCCTGCCTCCTTCGCAAAGCACCTCCAGTTCAATTGCCGGTATTTTACCATATTTGTATTTTATATACGTTCCCCGATCGGACATGGTATACACCTGTTTTTCATCCGCATAGGTAACAGTTTTTCCCATACCCTGCCCAATCGATAAATACCAGGCGTCGGAATTGGCCGGCATTGTAAAGCTGACAATCTTTTTTTTCCCTTTTCCAATCAACCATTCTTTCCATTCCGGTTTATAGTGTTTAAAATTGTTACCTTTAGAGAGGGCGATCGTTTTAAATATGTTTCGGGCTTCTTCCGGGTGGTTGAATTTCACTTTTGGGTTATCCAATTCTTCAAGGCATTTTTCTATAATAAACCGATCCAGTTTCGGCTTCAACTCCGTAGCCCGAAGGGTGGCGCCCTGCTGATCGTGCTGAAAATGAATAAGCGGAGTATGCTGTTTTAACGTGAAGGTTATCTGGAAAGGATTATTCATGAATTTTTCTCCTGTTTTGCTTTCAACATATCGGGAAAGTTTTCTAACAAATTTTTAAACTTTTCCAGTGAGATTTCTTCTTTTTCAACGATGGTTTCTTTGGTAAGGGTTGTTGTTTTTCCCGTCTCTTGAGTTTTGATTTCTTTATTTGTGGATTTAGTTGATTCTTTACTCAACTCCAATAAACGGAATTTATTTTGATTCTGTTGTTGTTTCCAGTTGAATTCACGCAAACTTTCACTATATTTTTGTTGCTCTCTCCAGTACGCATCTTCTCGGTCTGCTTTCCATCGCTCTATTTCAAACTGCAATTGAATCTGTTTAAACTGGAATAGTTTGAATAGATAAATCACTGCAAATGTCACAATTCCCACCAGCAGGATGGTGAGAAGAATAAGGTAAATTGCTCCATTGTTATTAGAATTACTTCCCTTCATATCCCAAAAAATACCCAAAAAGGCCATCCCCAGAATAATGAGCCAAATAACCGAGAACAAATATGGCGGTTGGGTGCTAATACTGTTGTTCTCCTGTTTCATGATGTTACTCGTTTTTTTGAATTTGCTTTTTACTTAAGGGAACAATAATGAATACCATAATCGCTGTGACGACAGCAGCCATGATTACCACATACCAGAACGGCCAATAAGGGGAAGCATTAATGCTGGCAGCCCACTCTCGATTTACAAAATTGATGCTGAAGAAAGTAGCTACCAGAGTCGGTGGTAGCAGGAGAGTGGCAATCCAGTTCAGCAGTTTAATACTGGCCGTTTGCGCAGACTGCTCCCGGATATTGATGTAGCGGTGCAGTTCTTCGATTTCCTTTTCCAGTCCCTTCACCTGCTCGGGAATGCGCATTTTTTTCTGTAAAAGGTCGTACAATTCAATACCCTGTTCCTGGGCGGTGACTTCGATAAAATAAATTTTATTCACAAAACGCAAATATTGTTTGTACAAATTACTGACCCGCGTCACTACATCTCGTTGAGCTTTTAATCTTGAAGAAGCAATTTCGGAGACCTCCTGATTAAATCGAAGCACACAAGCTCTTTGGACCAGGGATAATTCTGCAATTTTGTAATACATCGTTTGCACATGGTTCACCAGAAAAGCCGCGTTATTATCTTTTAATGTTTGCAATGAGCCGGTAAGGCACACAAAGGAGTAGCGGCTGATTCCGTATAGAGTACCATAATTTACCCAGCGGGCATTGGTGTGTGCTTTAATTAATTGGGTTTTCAATTTTTCGTTCTGACACATGGGAAAATCCACATCGATGAAAATAAATTTGTACCACCAATTGTCTGTTTCGTGGGGATAAACAAATTGGTTATTCTCCAGTTTTTTCTCGCTAAGTTTCGAAGCCAGCTGGTCGTTTCCGTACCAGCATACCACAAACATGCGATCGTCCAATAATGGCGATAGGAACACCCCGTTTTCCAGCCGATGGCGATCTTCCGGATCTGTGGTAATATTGAGGCCCCGGAAGAGTGCTTCCATAAAACGTGGTAGCTGGAAGGGATTTTTAGCAAAATGTCGGGGATCTATATAACGCAGAAAGTCTTCCTGAAACTGTTCGTTCATCACGGTGATGGATTGAGCCAGTTCCTTTTGCTGGGTAGTGAATAATCCCTGCTCAAATCCCCCCGGTTGGTACTGACTGCTTGTCCCGACAATGTCTTTGTTTATCCCAAAAAAAGGCGGGTAAAGACGCCGTCCAAATTGATTGATTCGTAAAATGTCATCCGGAGAGGATTGCTCCGGTAAGCGATTGTTTAAATGGAATGAGAGAACCCCTACACCGGTGCTATACAGATGCAGTAGAATGGAATCGATTTGTAAACGATATTCTTTACTGCTCGAAAAACCATCCCGGTTTATCGGTACTCGAATTCGGTATTCGGTTGTGTCCGGTTCTACATCATAACTCAAATGTGCGATGTAAACGTCTTCCTCCTGGGATTTCCGATCGTAAAGCACATCCCGGACAAAATCATAAAAGTAGTTGTATTCATTATAATTTAAAATGGTGTCTGTGGAGAACCCTTCTCGTTTCCAGCGGGTGTTTTTAAGAAAAGAGAGAAATTTTTTCAAATCCGTTTTCTCTTCCAGGGTTTTTCGAGCATATTCCTTCCCGGTGTAGAACCACTGAAACGGGAATAAGAAGATATGGTAACTATAAAGCGACATGGCATGTTACTTTGTGTTTGTTGAACTTACAATTTTGATTATTTCTTCAAGGAACGGGCGAGGATTTTTCCCATTGAGTTCGATACCGAAAAAACCGTTCTCATTCCCCCGGTAAAAGGCATCTCCCGTAAGAATCAATTGAGAAAAATGTTTTACCAGGCGTTGAATTCCCGCTCCGTAATAAACCATTGATTTATCTGAATAAATTAGAAGAGAGTTAGTTTTGCCGTATAATCGGTCTGTAATGGGAGAAAATTTATCTGTAAGCGATTTGACGATGGTAACCCCCTGTTTTGCAGAAAGATTCCGGGAAAGACTAATTTCTGCTAATTGCTCGTCTTTTTCGGTGACTCCCTGCGCCAGGCGATCCCGGTATCGTATTTCCTGAATTTCCTCCTCGCTGGCGCCCATTGCTTTTAGCGCCGGAATATAACCGGCATCGTTGGCGGCAACCAATTTCTCCCAGCGGGAGAGAGGAATGTGCAGTTTTTCCGCTACCTGTTCGATACTGGAAGGTGAAGAAGATTTTTTATTGTGATGGTCGATCGCCTGATATTGGGGAGGAGGTTGCCAACCGGGAGGTTCTTTTAATTCAATTCCCACAATCATTCCGGGATAATCAAAATATTCCTGGTAAGCCAATACGCTGGCACCCCACTTTAACTGTTTGTCTGCAAATCCTTTTTTGATGGTGCGGTAGTTCCTGGAATTTACCGGGATAAATCCTTCTCTCAATAACATGTCCCGAATGGTCACCATTTCCAGGTCGTATCCTCCTAAAAGAAATAATATTCCTTTTTCGGTTAGTTTTTTCATCATTTTATTAAATAGAAACTACTGCTGATTTAATAATCCGGAAATAGGAATGTAGCTTGTAATTGACGTTGTCAATATACAAAAATAAACTATAAATTGCAAGTAATTTGACAAATTCTATAATAATTTTTAGCTGCTCTTGAGCAAAAATATAGATTAAGGGATTAAGGGAGCACCAGAGAATATCGGAATATCCGTTCTACAGAAAATGTCTCGATCCCTTGGAATAAATTCAGACGATATTTTTGCTACCACGAATAACACGAATGAGCACGAATAAGAGTAGCTACAATCTTGCCTTATACATAGGAATGTACAAAATTCCAATGTTTAAATTTTAATACCCGGTAGCCGCGGGCTTTAGCCTGCGTTCAACTATTGATTAAACCCCGATCTGTCAAGATAGAATCCTAATCCGTTTGGTTAAATTAAAAGCTATTCTAACAATTAATCGTTGCGCTCGCTGCGTGCGCTGCGGTTTTTTGTTCCCTCGGGAAGTAATCCCGAAACGTCGGGATGAATTGCGGTCCCGACTACCGGCCTTCCTGGCCTCTCGGGATTCCGGCCATCCCTGGCCGGAAGGCTACCTCCATCTCAATATCGAGCCTCAATCACCTCTTGAGTACAGGGATGTACGAAATCCCGTTTTACGGGATGAATTGCGGTCCCGACTACCGGCCTTCCCAGGCCTCTCGGGATTCCGGCCATCCATGGCCGGAAGGCTACCTCCATCTCAATTTCGAGCCACAATCCCCTCTTGAGTACAGGGATGTACGAAATCCCGTTTTACGGGGTGAAATCCCGAAACGTCGGGATGAATTACGAGGCTATTCAGACCGGGGCACGGTGGGCACTGCTCCGGGGAGGTGAGTCGTCGTCTCAATCCTCTCTGAATTACGATCCCGACGATCGGCCTTCCCAGGCCTCTCGGGATTCCGGCCTTCCCTGGCCGGAAGGCCACTTACATCTCAGTATCTCGTCTCAATCCTCTCTTGAGCACAGGGATGTGCGAAATCCCGTTCTACGGGATGAATTACGAGGCTATTCAGACAGTTGGTGAAGAAGTACAGGTTCCCACTTCTGGACAGGGTTGTCTCAATCCTCTCTGAATTACGAGGCTATTCAGACAAATTTCATGATAGAACAATGGATATTATAGAAATACTAAGAAGTCTCAATCCTCTCTGAATTACGAGGCTATTCAGACAATATGATGTAGAAACCCCGGAGAAATCTGGCGTAGTATTACGTCTCAATCCTCTCTGAATTACGAGGCTATTCAGACAATCTGGTCTTACATTATTAACCAGCTCCCGTTTCGGAGTCTCAATCCTCTCTGAATTGCGAGGCTATTCAGACCAAACACCCGGCCAGCCAGTAGTGTGGAAAAGTAAACGTCTCAATCCTCTCTGAATTGCGAGGCTATTCAGACCCAAAAAACGTCCTGGGCAAGACGTTAAACTGCCCAGAAATGTCTCAATCCTCTCTGAATTGCGAGGCTATTCAGACCGCGCCAGTTGATGAGAAATTTCATGGTGCGGAAGCTTAGTCTCAATCCTCTCTGAATTGCGAGGCTATTCAGACTCCTGAACAGCGAGCTTGATGAAGTAACTGCTATTGTCTCAATCCTCTCTGAATTGCGAGGCTATTCAGACCGTTCGTACAGCTGAGCCCGGCAACATCCCGGAGCGGCTTAGGTCTCAATCCTCTCTGAATTGCGAGGCTATTCAGACAGAGGACGCAACGGTGGACGAATGTCTTGATTATACTTTTCGTCTCAATCCTCTCTGAATTGCGAGGCTATTCAGACTGCCGACAACCCCCATACTTAAAAAGGGGGTTATATATATGTCTCAATCCTCTCTGAATTGCGAGGCTATTCAGACAGTCCCCCTGTAGATTACACTATTCCATAAGCTACAAGGGCATTTGCGAAATTAACCCGATTTTCACCCCTTTTTCCCGTCTCAAAATGAGAAAATCGCACGTAAGTTGTTGTTTTTATATGTGCGTAGAGAAAATTTTCGTAAGTCATTGTTTTTCCTGAATTTTTTCTTCAGCGCACGTTTTCACCCGATTAATTTCGCAAACGCCACTTTTATCTTATTGAATTATAAGAAATTACAGTAAAAAAAGCAAGGTTTTTCTGTACCATTAAAAAAATTTTACTCTCCCTAAAATCGCTCTTTCCTCCTCCACCGCAGTCATTTACCTTCAGTTAATCCCGTACTTTTTCAGTTTGGACATGAAGGTGCTGCGGTGAATTCCCAGCTTCTCGGCGGTGCGCAGTTTGTTGAAGTTGTTCTCCCGCAATGCTTTCAAAATCAATTGCTTCTCGAAATTGTCCACCATATCGGTTAAGGTGCTGTCTTCATCCAGCTCAATCTCATTCCCGATTTCCTGGTGCACCACATAATCCGGGAAATCCTTCACCGTCAGCCGGCCGGTTTTATTGAGTACCACCGCCCGCTCAATCAGATTCTCCAGCTCCCGAATGTTGCCGGGCCAGGTGTAATTCTGCAGGCTTTTCATGGCATCTTCATCGATAGCCTCGATCTCCTTGTTAAACTGTTTGCTAAATTTTTCGATGAAGTGGGTCACCAGCAGAGGAATATCGTCCTTGCGCTCGCGCAAAGGTGGTACTTCCAGAGGAATGACATTTAACCGATAATACAAATCCTGCCGGAATTCCCCTTTGCGCATCATTTCTTCCAGATTGCGGTTGGTGGCGGCAATGATGCGCACATCCACTTTGATGGTTTCCGTGCCACCGACCCGCTCGAATTCCCCTTCTTGCAACACCCGCAACAGCTTAAGCTGCATGTTGGGGGAGATGTCCCCAATTTCATCCAGAAAAATGGTACCACCGTTGGCCAGTTCGAAGCGTCCCAGCTTATCTCGAATGGCTCCCGTAAACGCTCCTTTGACATGCCCAAACAGCTCACTCTCCAGCAAATTCTCCGCCAGCACGGCACAATTCACCTTAACAAAAGGCTTTTTAATGCGGTCGCTGTTGAAATGAATGGCGTTGGCAATGAGCTCTTTACCGGTGCCGCTCTCCCCGGTAATCAGAACAGTGGAGTTGGTTTTGGCGATGTCTTTAATGAGCTCGAACAGCTCCAGCATTTTGCGATTCTTACCAATGATGTTGTTGAAATTGTATTTCTGGTACAGCTTCTCGCGCAGGTACTCGTTCTCTTTTTGCAGGGATTTCAGCTGCGAGATGGTATCCACCTTGGAGAGAATTTCGTCCAGGCGCAGCGGTTTGAGGATGTAATCTTTGGCACCTTTTTTCATGGCTTCCACCGCCGTTTCGATGGTGCCGTGGGCGGTAATCATAATTACCGCAATATCCGGATATTTTTTCCGGACCACATCCAGCAGCTTAATTCCATCCATTTCGGGCATAACCATGTCCGAAATTAAAATATCCGGTTCCCGCTCGTTGATGACTTTCAATGCCTCCAGACCGTTACGGGCGGTATATGTTTCATATCCATGTTTCACAAATAGCTCTTCCATGAGATCCAGTGCATCGACTTCATCATCCACCACTAAAATGCGGGTTTTCAAAACACGAACCCTCCTTATTTATTTTTAACTCGCTTTTTTCTTACTCGGGGAATGGGAAGATTTTTTCTCCCTGCTTTGCTTCTCGGGTACGGGAAATTGTAACCGAATCACGGTGGTGCCATCATTTTCGAAGGCATCCACCCGAGCTCCATAATTAGTAAGAATCATGTGCATGATGGTTAGTCCCATGTCCACCATCCCGTTGGTGCGTAAATCGTCCCCTTTGTAGGGATCCAGAATCTGGTCCGCTGCCAGCCCAAATTCCGGAATTTCGAAATACAGCTCGAACCAGGGAGCATCGGAATAGGCATGGGTCTCGCGCCCTTTAATGGTAAGTTGACTTCCCTCCTCCGCATATTCCAGAATGGCATCCAGCAAGTACCCGATGGCATCGGAGAACTGAGTGCGGTTCCCTTCTACCACAGGATTGTTCCGGGGATAATCCTGCATAATGGCGATTTTCTTCCCCTGAAACATCGATTGTCGTTCCAGCAGCACTTCTTTTAAAATTTCGGTCAGGGAAATGGAATGAGGAATGGAATCTTCTTTCCGGAAGTTAAATTTCCCCAGCAATTCGGTAATGTTCAACAGGCGATCGATCTGGCGACGGATGCTCTGGTAAGCACGCTGGAAGTTACTGTCGTTCAGTTCCTCGGCAAGCAGTTGCAGGCGTCCGTACAGAATGTTAATGGGATTGCGAATTTCGTGTCCCACCGCATTGGCCAGATGAATGATGGTGGCCAGCTTCTCCTTCCGCAAAATGCGGTTGAACAATTCGTCGTGAATCATGGTGTTGGAGAGGTTAATGATAAGCCCTTCCACCCGTCCTTCGGCATCGTGCAGGAAATCGGCGGTAAGATGGGCGTCGCAGGATTTCTTCTCCCCCGTTTTTACCCCCACCCGGTAACCGGCTACCTGCTTGCCCAGAGTAAGCTGCTGGTAAATGTGGGAAAGGATTTTGTAGCCATCATCAATAAAATTGCTCAACAGTTCGTTGGTGAGTTGGTCGGGATTCACGCCAAACAAATTTGCCGCAGCGCGATTGGAATAGCGAATGTGAAAATCCAGGTCCAGCACCAGAATCGCCTCGCTGGAGGAATTTAACAGATCTTCGTAGAACTGGCGATTTTTCTGGATTTCCCGGAACAGCGCCTGATTTTCGGCTTTCAGGTGCAGAGTGCGGTCGGCCTGAATGAGATACGCCTGCAGCTGCTCGTTGGAAAAGGGCTTAATCAGAAAGGAATTGACCCCCTCGTTTAGCGCCAGGATGGTGGTTTCTACCGTAGCGTTTCCGGTAATCATGATGGTGTACACATCGGGATTAACCTCCCGGATTTTCCGAAACACATCGATTCCATTTCCATCCGGCAGCATGATGTCCAGGATGGCGATATCGTAGTGGGAGCGGGAGATTTTGAATTCCGCTTCCACCATATTTTTAGCCACATCGGCTTTGAATCCGGCCAGCCGAAGCTGTTCCTGCAGATTCTCACAAATTTCTTTCTGGTCGTCCACAACCAGAACTTTCCAGCGGGACATGGAATACCTCGTTTAAGGTAACGTTACTCTCCAGAGAACTGCTCTTTCTTATTCAAAAATTCCCGAAGCCGCCGGATCACCGTTTCTTTGCCCAGCACTTCCATCACTTCAAACAGCCCGGGACTTACTGACATTCCGGTAATAGCCAGCCGAATTGGATGAATCAATTTAGCCGCCGAGATGCCCAGCTCTTCTGCCAGTTGCCGGATTTCCTGCTCGATGGCATCCTGCTGAAAATCCTTCAATTTTTCCAGGCGTTCCAGGACCAGCTCCAGCCGCTGCCACACCTGCGGGTCTTTTAGATGCTTTTTCACCCCTTTGGGATCAAACTGTACGGGATCCCGAAAATAATAAATGCCGTAAGTAACGTATTCCTGCAATACATGCATACGGGATTTCAGCAATTCAATAACCCGGAGCAAGTACCCCCGGCGTAAGGGCACTTCTTTTTCGGTGATGTATCCGGCTTCCACCCAGCGTCGGGTAACTTCGGGGAAGAGCTCCTCGGCGCTGCGGGCAGAGATGTACTCGCTGTTAATCCAGAATAGTTTTTTCTCGTCGAACACCGCATTTTGTTTGGAGATGCGCTGGAGGGAGAAAGCCTGAATCAGCTCTTCTTTGCTAAAGATTTCCCGGTCGTCCCCGGGCGACCAGCCCAGCAGAGCCAGGTAATTGAACAGCGCTTCGGGAAGCACACCCATGCGTCGGAATTCATCCACCGAAGTGGCACCGTGACGCTTGCTCAGTCGCCGTTTATCGGGGCCTAAAATGAGCGGTAGGTGGGCAAAACGAGGTACCGACCAGCCCAGTGCCCGGTACAACATTATTTGCCGTGCGGTGTTGGAAATATGATCTGCCCCTCGAATGACGTGGGTAATTCCCATCTCGTGGTCGTCCACCACCACTGCCAGCAGGTACACGGGACTCCCATCGGAGCGCACGATAATGAAATCTCCGTACTCGGCGTTGGGGACTTCAATATGCCCGTACACCTCATCCTCCCAGCTGGTAATCCCCTCCGGTACAATGAAACGCAGGGAATAGGGAAGGCCTGCTTTCAGCTTTTCCTGAATTTGTTCCGGGGAGAGGCGACGACAGGTGCCGTCGTAGCGGTAGGTTTCTTTGCGTTTCTGGGCTTCCTGACGTTTGCGTTCAATTTCTTCGCGGGTGCAGAAACAGCGGAAGGCTTTCCCTTCTTCCAGAAGTCGGTACGCCACCTGGCGATGGATGTCCGCACGCGCTCCCTGAAAGACCACCTCGCCATCCCACTCCAGCCCCAGCCACTCCAGGCTGTCGAAAATCTGGCGGGTCATCTCCTCGCTGGAGCGCTCCCGGTCGGTATCCTCGATGCGCAGGCGAAATAAACCACCTTGTTGCCGAGCGAACAAATAATTGAATAATGCGGTACGGGCACCACCCACATGTAAATAACCGGTGGGACTGGGAGCGAAACGCGTCACGATTGCCGGATTCATACACGTCCTCTTTACGGTATTTGCCGGAGAAAAGAATTGTTTTTCGATATCAACTGTCTAAATTCCCGACAATATACATATTATCGACACCTCACACAAAAACTTTTGCTTTTTTCTGAAAAAGTTGGCGAAGAATTCGACAACTTCCATCCCCTTACCCGGAGGCGAGTCAACGCTGCACTTACGGAAAACTTCCCTTTTCCTGGTTTTGAAGAAAATAAATTGCGTTTGGCCCAGTTGGAAACAGCGCCATCAAACCGCTGATTCCCATCTGCTTACGAAATTAGAACCGGACGGGGCATCATTCAATCCCCGCAGACGAGGGAGCGAAATCTTTACAATTGAACCAACGGTGAATTGTGTAATTCAAGCTGTTTCGAAGGATCTTCTAAATTCCTCATTCCGGCTGAAGCAACCACGGGCAGCTGAAGTTCAAACAATCCGGTTTTCATTGAGGCGAAATCACAACATCCATTGAATTCCCGCGCTGATGAGGAGCATGGTCCCAAACGCTACCGCCAGCCAGCGGTAATACCCGGCTGCTCCGTAGATTTGGGTTAGCTCGCTGCGCTGGAGGATAAGGTGCTGTTTTTCCTCTGCCCGGGCTTCCGGCAGCCAGAAGCTGATTCCGTACCCCACCGCAAAGCTTACTGCGAAACCGATGACATTCCACCAGAGCCAGGAGACCTGATGGGGGAAAAACTGCCACAGGGCAATGTTAACGGCAACACCGGCAACAAGCCCGGCGATGGCAGCCGGCTGGGAAATCCGCCGCGTAAGCATCCCCATCCAGAAGGTAGCCAGAATGGGGCCGTAGAAAGCGGAACCAATTTTATTTACCAGTTCCAGCACGGTTTCCGAGCCGCCCACCATGCCCAGCGCAAAGAGGGTAGCCACCGCTCCCCAGAAAATAGTCAGCCAGCGGGAAAGGCGCACCTGATGCTGGGGAGAAAGGTTCTGCAACTGCGGAAATAACCGCGCCAGGAAGTCCTGGTACGTTGCCGCACTCAGGGAATTCATGGCACTATCCACGCTGGACATGGAGGCAGCAAAAATGCCTGCCATCAATACTCCCAGCAGTCCCCGGGGCAGGTATTCAGTCAGGAAATAGGGCACCAGAAAATCCGGTTGTTTACCCACCAGCCGGGCGGCAAAATCCGGATGCTGATGCAAAAACGGAATAAGGAGCACCCCGATGGCCGAATAGGTAAGTACCAGCGGGAAACGCAGCAATCCGTTGAGAAACGCTGCTTTTTGAGCTTCGCGAGGGGTGGCCGTAGTCAGCAAACGCTGCGCCTGACTCTGATCGCATCCGTAGTAGGAAAGATACAGGAAAAGTCCGCCCACCAGCATGGGCCAGAAGGCAAACGTCTGGCCATCCCCGAAACCGGTATGCCTGAAATCGAAGACGGCAAGTCGACGGGCATCTTCCGGCGTAAAACTAAGGGCAGTGCCGCCAAGCACCCCCACCAGAATGCCAATGGCCAGAAACGCACCGCTCCACAGAATAATAAGCTGAATGATGTCCGAATAAATATCGGCTTTAATTCCTCCAAACGTGGTGTAAATAATGGAAACCACCCCGATGAGCAAAATGGTTTCCCACAACGGCCAGTTCAGGCACACAGCCGTTACAATTCCCGTAGCCAGCAACGCGACTCCGGTACCCAGCCCGCGGCTTACCAGAAACACGGCGCTCAACAGAGTGCGGGTGGTGGCACCAAAACGTTGTTCCAGATACTCGTAAATGGTAAGAGCCCGAATGCGATGGTACATGGGAATAAGTACCAGCATGATGAGCATCATCGCCAGGGGAATGGCAAACTCGTACTGCAACCAGACCAATCCGCCATTGCTTTTGAGGGCAATAAACGCCGGCGCCCCAATCAGGCTAATGGCACTCACCTGGGTGGCCATGATGGAAAGGGCGATTTGCCAGGAGGGCATGGCACGCCCGCCCAGGTAATATTCCTCCCGGGTGGTCTGCCGACGCCCCACCCACCAGCTCATCCCGATGATGAGCATGATGTACACAATTAGTACGGCCCAATCAATTGAGGACATAGAGGAGACTCACATTCGATTGGTTGCGAAAGCCTGTGGCGCTGCTACGCTGGCAGCGCCGTGCAAGGTTATTTCTTCTCCGTAGTGGAACGTCCGCGGGAAAGGTTTGTGGCGTACAAAATACCCACAACCAGACCAATCAGAAAACTGACCAGCAGCGAAAGCAACAGCGATACGTTGATGGTCCAGAAAAAAACCTGTAAGGGAACCGGGGAGAGATTTTGAAAGAGAATAATGAGGAGTAAAATAATCAGCACCAGACTAATAATCTGTTTCGCTTTCATAGGACCTCCGGGTTTTGGGCTAAAATAATAATAAAAAGAAAGTGCGCAGGCATAAAGCTTGCGGCGCAGGCATAAAGCCTGCGGCTACCGGGTTCATTTGTTTTGGGTTAAAATAATAATAAAAAGAAGGATTCGCAAGTAGCCGTCTGGCGTCACACGCCAGGGAATTTTTCAGTCTTAATTTTGTTTTTCAGGAAAAAAGCCCTATTTTTACCTTTCATTATTTCTGGGAAGCACACTATGAAACGATGGTTTTTCTGGATGAGTACGTTGACTCTGGTCGCGTTTCTACTCCAGAGCTGTAATAAACGAGTGACCAATTCTTCGGATCAACCACCACCGGATTCCACCCGGATTCAGATTCCCCGTTTTGGTGGCGATGATTCGCTGGAAATTGCCGCCTGGAATATCGAATGGTTCCCGAAACGGGGCAGTACTACAGTTCGTGATGTCGCGGAGATTATGCGGGATCTGGACATCGACCTTTACGCCATGGAAGAGATTGCCGACACCAGCGCCTTTCGCACCTTGCTTACCGAATTAGGTGAATACGACGGGTTTTATTCTTCGGATATCTATGCTTTTGGACAGTATCAAAAGACGGCAGTAGTGTACCGTAAGGGACTGATTCAGGTTTCCAATATCAAAAATTTGTTCGAAAATGACGATTACGCTTTTCCAAGACCGCCGTTATATTCCTATGTGGTGGCGCAACGGAACGGAAAGCGATTTGATTTTAATTTTATCGTGGTGCATCTTAAAGCTTCAGATCGTCCTGAGAATGAGAAAGAAAATGAAAAACGGCGGCGGGCCGCCTGCCAGAAACTGGAAAGCTACATCCGCACGCAAACTGCTGCGGGTGCCGACCCGGACTGGATCGTCGCAGGAGACTGGAACGACGTGCTCACCGATCCCGACGACCACAACGTATTTAAAGTTTTTCTGGATGCCCCCCAGGATTACACTTTCTTAACCTGGGGCATTGCCCAGGATCCCAATAACAATGCCACCTATATTGGTGGGAGCTACCGCAGCGTGATCGATCATATTCTGGTCACTGCCCATGTAATGCCCATTTATAATTCTGGTACCACTACGGTTCTTAAAATTGACCAGTACTTTTCGGCTTACGTTGCCGAAGTCTCGGACCACCGACCGGTGGCGGCAATTTTCCCTATTTTTCGCTAAACTCCGGCAATTGCTGTAACCAGGTGCAGGAATCAGGAATCAAATAATTGTATTGTTGCCTGCAATTTGAAAAACAGAACAAATAAAAACAGGAGAACATTATGGCTAATGTCAGTAAAGATATGGAAGCTTTGCAACTCGCACTCAAGACGGAAAAAGAAGGATATGAGATGTTCCGTAAAGCAGCCGAACAAGCCTCGAACGATTTTGTGAAGCGGCTGTTTATGCGATTGGCAAAGGACGAATTGCTGCATATGGATCTAATCAAACGATTTTATGCTGATTCGCAGAAGAAGAAGAGCTGGCGCGAGCTCTCGGATGCCGAAAAAGATATTTCCGAAGCAAAAACGGAAATGAAAACCATTTTTACCGATGCGCTGGAAAAAGCTAAAATTGGAGAGCTGGTGTTCTCGGACAAGGATGTGGAAATTTACCGTAAAGCAGCTCAATTCGAAAAGGATGGTACGGATTTGTACGATAAATTGTACAACGAAACGGACGATCCCAAAGCCCGCCGCTTTTACGCCTTTTTACGGGAAATGGAACGGGAACACATGGAGATATTAGACAACACCCTGCAATATCTGGAAAATCCCAATAACTGGTATTTGCTCACCGAAGGGTGGTCGATGGAGGATTAGTTCTCCGGAACCGGAATTTTTCCGCTCCAATGTTCAATTTCCCCCCCCTGGCGCGAGAATTGGTGTTTCAGACGAGTTTATCCTTTCAAAAAAACCGAAAAAAATCCCCTTTCCAGAGAGTGATGATCTTTGGTGAGGGGAATTTTTATATCCGGATTCAGATACAATTCTCTCATGTGAATTTTAACCGGGCAAACCTGCCAGTACGTTTCGGTGAGCAGTCCCCGTCATAAATATTGCTACAATCTTAATAGAAGTGCTTACATTCAGCCCGGGTGCGGTTTTCTTCTCTTCTTTAAAATCCTGAAAGATAGGTAAGAACATGAAAGGTAATGTATTAACAGAATTTCTTCCTTATTAGTTTGATATGACCCGTCTGGATGTTAAGTGCTCGAGTGTACCAATCCGGAGAAAAAGATTTGAACTGATATTAAAAGCTTTTGATTGCTATTTTCCATGAATATCCTCCTCAGGTTTCGATTGTACATAGCATTTAAACTGAAGGAGATATGGTGGAACCATCTTTAATCGGGGTATAGGGAATTTATGAAACCTGGAAAAAATATTATTTATTTTTTGTGGAAAAATTAAGAATATTTGTTAAATTTCCTCTTCGAGTTTTGATTCACAAACTGAGGAGGGACACATGGATATTATTCAAAAGTTTCGGAATCAGGCCAAGGAGCGAGGTAAAACCATTATTCTGCCCGAAGGTACGGAAGAACGGGTGATTCGCGCTGCCGGGATTTTGGTACAGGAAGGAATTGCCCGTCCCGTTTTGCTGGGAAACGAGAAAGAAATTCAGGATATTGCTCAAAAAATTCAGGTGGATTTAGCCGGGGTGGAAATTCTCGATCCTGTTACGCAACCGGAGTTTGAGGCGTACGCCCAAAAATATTACGAGCT
Organism: Calditrichia bacterium; assembly: GCA_027039625.1. Taxonomy (GTDB): domain Bacteria; phylum Calditrichota; class Calditrichia; order RBG-13-44-9; family RBG-13-44-9; genus JALXCH01. The sequence goes on from JALWDQ010000973.1 coordinate 15,365, forward strand.
TCGTAAGCACAAGGGGATGACCCCCGAGAAAGCCCGGGAAGTGATGGCCAATCCCCTTTATTTCGGCGCCATGATGGTACGGGAAGGTCGTGGCGATGGTGCCGTGGCCGGATCGGTCAACACCACGGGCGATGTGCTGCGTGCCGCCATCCAGATAGTTGGGCTGGCGCCGAATGTGAATATCGTGTCCAGTTCCTTCATTATGGTACTCCCCAAAGGCGAAATCCTCACCTTTGCAGACTGTGCGGTGATTCCCGATCCCGATCCCGGGCAACTGGCCAGCATTGCCATCAGTTCTGCCGAAACCCACCGCAAATTGGTGGGGAGCGAACCCCGGGTGGCAATGCTCAGTTTTTCGACCAAAGGGAGCGCCAAACACCCAATGGTGGATAAAGTAGTGGAAGCGACCCAAATCGTGCAAAAAACGGTACCGGAACTGGCTGTGGATGGTGAATTGCAGTTTGACGCCGCTTATGTGGAATCCGTGGGGCAGCGCAAAGCTCCGGGTTCGCCCGTCGCAGGCAAGGCCAATGTGTTCATCTTCCCGGATCTTAACGCCGGAAATATCGGGTACAAAATGGTGCAGCGTCTGGCCGGAGCCGAAGCCATTGGGCCGGTCATTCAAGGATTGGCCAAACCATACAACGACCTCTCCCGCGGCTGCAGCGTGGACGATATCGTGAATGTGGCTGCCATCTGTAGCATTTTGTCATAACAGCGTAAAAAGTATTTCCCGAAGCAAAGGCAGATGTCACATCTGCCTTTGTCCGTTTTTACATTGGTGAATAAAGTGACGGAGAAAATTGCATGACTTTAGCACAGCGGTTATCGCGGATAGAAGCTTCGAAAACTCTGCAGGTTAAAGAGAAGGCGATTCACCTGAAAAATCAGGGAGTGGATGTGGTGGATTTAACGGCCGGTGAACCGGATTTCCCAACTCCGGAATTTATTGCTCAGGCAGCAATTCGGGCGATTGAAAACGGTTATACGCATTACACCGAAAATGCCGGGATTCGTTCCCTGCGTGAGGCAATCTCCCGGAAATTGATGCAGGATAATCAGCTCAGTTATTCTCCCGACCAGATCATCGTGTCTAACGGTGCCAAACAATCCATTATGAATGCGCTGCTTGCCCTGATTAATGATGGTGATGAAGTGATTCTCCCTTTGCCTTACTGGGTAAGTTACCCGGAGCAGATTAAAATGGCCGGGGGAGTTCCGGTAATTGTTTCGACAATGGATACGGACTTCAAGCTAACCCCCGAACGGCTGGAATCGCACATTACCGAGCGCACTCGAGCCATTATTCTCAATAGCCCCAACAATCCTACGGGAGTGGTGTACACACCCCGGGAGGTGGAACAACTGGCAGAAGTGCTGGCGCGCTATTCCCTCTGGATTATTTCGGACGAAATTTACGAAAAGCTCATTTACGATAACGGCCAGCACGTAAGCATTGCCCGCTATTTTAACCTGCAGGAACGAACGATTGTGATCAATGGGTTTTCTAAAGCGTATGCCATGACCGGTTGGCGCATTGGTTACGCGGCGGCACCGCTGGAAGTGGTAAAAGGGATGTCCAAAATCCAGAGTCATTATACTTCCAATGCCTCTTCCATCTCTCAGTACGCTGCTCTGGCTGCTTTAACCGGCCCTCAGGAAGATGTGGAAAACATGCGCCGTACTTTCGAAGAACGCCGTAATCTTTTACTGCAAAAACTGCGAAGCCGCGATTACATTTCCCTGGTGCATCCTGCCGGAGCTTTTTATCTGTTTATTCGGGTGGCAGAAGTGTATGGCTGCAGATGTGGGAAGGTGAGGATTGAAAACTCAGTGGATTTTGCGACCTATCTGGCCGAAAAATACCATCTGGTGGTTGTACCCGGTGTCGCTTTTGGCGCCGACGATTATATTCGCATGTCCTTCGCTGCTTCCATGAACGAACTGGAGCGGGGTGTTAACATTTTATTGCAGGCAATGGACGAAATGCAGGTGAGAAAATAAGTGGAGAGAAATGGCTAATGGCTAAGTTAGGCACCAAAAAAAAACCGATAATACTTCGAGTACAATCACACGCTCGCGCAGAAGAAGTGGCATTGATTTGCGAGGATCATGGATGGACATATATTATTGGTGTGGAACCTGACAAACCTGAAGACATCTCTGATCTGGAAAGGCTGCTGAATAAACCAAAACCTGCGAAAGCCAAAGTTAAAATTGGCCGTAACGATCCCTGTCCCTGTGGGAGTGGTAAAAAATATAAGAACTGCTGTGGAAGATATGCGTGATGAAAATTCATGTAAAATGTATTTCACAATGACATTGTATAGAATGGGGATTGTGCTATTTCATCGTCACCAGTGACCTGGTTGTTATGGAGGAATTAAACTTTGCCAACTTATACTTATCGATGTACCAAATGCAATTATGTTTTTAATCAATTTCAGCGGATTACGGACGATCCTATTCAGACTTGCCCCAAATGTGGAGGAGCCGTGGTGCGAGTGATTACGGGAGGCTCGGGGATTCTGTTTAAAGGCTCTGGCTTCTACATCACCGATTATAAACACAAGCACTCTTCGGGTAGCACTGCTTCTTCTTCCCATAAGACCCAAAATGGCAAAAAAGAGAAGAAATAGAGAAATATCAAGCCTATATGCTTGATATTTTAATTTCAGTAAATTATGTTTTAACCTTTTCATGATTTTCGTCAATCGCAATGTACGGGAACTCCCGTAACTTCCCTGCCTGAAGCATCTAATAAAAACAAAAACGCGTCCTACGAGGCGGTAAAAAAACCAGCCAGAAGATTGCAGAGAAAGTAAGAGAGGTCTATTCCCGATTGTTTCCTCACCGGAAATCCGGTTGATTTTCCGGAATGATTGGACAACAGTTTACGCGTTAAACTGGAAAACAAGTAAGTTGCTGCAATATATCTGTTTCTAATTCAACAGTAAGAGTAAAACTTTTTTCATTGGTGAAGTGGAACAATGATTACGGAAAAAAATAAACCCACCTCTTCTTCCCTTCCACCGTTGCGATTGAGTCCGCCATACCAGGCGATGGCGGAAATTTATGATCGGATGATGGATCACGTTCCCTACGCCCGCTGGGCGAATTACATTCGGAGAATTATCCGGGAACATCTTTCGGGCATTCCTCTGGAGAGGAGCCATCTACTGGATATCGGGTGCGGTACCGGGGAATTCCTTCGGTGCATTCGGGAGCAGGGAATCCGGGCAGATGGTTGCGACCCCTCCCGGGAAATGCTCACACTTGCCCGCCGAAAGAATTCCAGTAGCCGGTTCTGGGTAACGGGACTCCCGGAACTGGAAGGGATTCCTGCAGGTTACTACCAGGTGATGACCTGCTTGTACGATTCGATAAATTATCTCTCCAATATGGAGGAAATCAAAAAAGGGTTAAATCGAATTTATGAATTGCTCGCGCCGCCGGGATTATTTATTTTTGATGCGGTGAGCGATGAGTTCTGCCGAAGTTATTTTCACCAGTACAGCGAAAACGAGACCTTTGATAATGATTATGCTTATTCCCGGCAGGCTTATTACGATTCCGCGCGCCGAAAGCAGATAAACGAAATTATTATTTACACCCCACATGGGGTTTACCGGGAGAATCACGAGCAGTACATTTTCTCCTTTACCACCATGAAATACCTGATTATTCAGGAAACACCGTTTGAATTAATCGGGATGTACGAAGATTTTACCTTTTACGATGCGGAAGAGGAAAGTAACCGGGCTCATTTTATTTTAAAAAAGACCACATGAGATGATTCAATTTTTTAATGTTTCTGTGAAATTTGGCAATCGGTATATCCTGAAACGGGTGAGTTTAAAGATAGAGAAGGGAGAGTTTGTTTACCTGATCGGGAAAACCGGTGCGGGAAAAACCACCCTGCTTCGCCTCATTTACATGGATTTGTTTCCTACCAGAGGTAATGTGAAAATCGAAGATTTTAGTTCTTCCTCCATCAAGCGGCACCAGATTCCTTATTTGCGCCGTCGGGTTGGGGTTATTTTTCAGGATTTCAAACTGTTGAACGACCGCAATGTGTACGAGAACGTAGCGTTTGCCTTGCGGGTAGTTGGTGCCAGGCGTTCGGAAATAAAAAGCCGGGTGCTCAGTGTCCTCACCCAGGTGGGGCTGAATCACAAGCGGTATCATATGCCCAATGTTCTTTCCGGTGGCGAGAAACAGCGAGTCGCCATTGCCCGTGCTCTGGTTAACGAACCGTTCATCCTGTTAGCCGACGAGCCCACCGGAAATCTGGACCCCGAAGCGGCCCGGAGTATTATGGAAATTCTGGAGCGAATTAACCAAAGTGGTACGGCAATTTGCATGGCGACCCACCATTACGATCTCATCCGCACTTGGCCCCATCGTACCCTTTTGCTGGATAACGGAAAAATCGTCCGGGAACTGGATCCCACGAGCTTAAAAAATATGAGCGGTTGAACCTATGACGCTGTTTTTTATCATAAAGGAAGGCATGATTAGCCTGAAGCGCGCCCGGCTTTCGGCGGTGATTACCATACTTTCCATCGCGCTTTCTCTCATTCTGTTAGGTCTGTTTGCCATTATTGGCCAGAATGTGAAAAACACCTTCCTGAAGTTTTATAAACAAATTCAGGTGGAGGCGTTTTTAGACCCAACTTTAAATAGCCAGGAAATTAACCGTTTAAAAGAAACGCTCTCTCAACGAAGTGAAATCTTACAGCTTCGTTATATTTCGCCTTCTGAGGCTCTGGAAGAATTCCGCCGCAGTTTCGATATCGATATCAGCCAGGTTCTGGAGAAAAACCCCTTGCCCCCTTCGTTTCGCATCACCCTGAAACCCGAATTTTCTTCTCCCGCACTGCTGGAAAATTTCGTGAAGTCTATCTCCTCTTTAAAAGGAATTCAGGAGGTGGTTTACCAGAAGGAGATTGTAAACTTC
>JALWDQ010000974.1:0-2058 GCA_027039625.1 Calditrichia bacterium
GTTCTTGATTTTGTGGGTAATTTTCTCCTGCTACCCGTTATTGGCTGGTGATTTAAATTTCAGAAAATATGCCGGAGAATTTATGGAAATTGGGGTGGCTCCCAGGGCGCAGGGAATGGGAGGGGCGTTTGTCGCTGTGGCGAATGACATCTCCGCTTCCTATTACAATCCCGCCGCTCTGGTAAACCTGACACAAACCCAGATTTCCTTTATGCATACCCAGCAGATGATTGCTTCGGTAAATTACGACTATCTGGCTTTTGGGAAACCTCTGGGAGGAAATCGAGTGGTTGGTTTAAGTCTGATTCGGCTGGGCATCGATAATATCAAGGATAGTCGGCAGGCACTCATTTATCTGGAATCTGACCCGGATAATTGGCGGTTGGACTGGTCACGAATTACGGAGTTTAATGCCGCAGATTACATTTTCAACCTCTCTGTGGCACAGCGCATGGCTTCGAACTGGGCTTTTGGCGGAAATGTAAAGCTCATCCGCCGCAAAATTGCCGACCACTCCGCGAATGGGATTGGGCTTGATCTCTCCATTTATCGCGATTTTTCTTCGGGTTTAACACTGGGTGCAGCTTTAAAAAATGTCACCACCACATTCATCTCCTGGGACACCGGAGAAAAGGAACTGGTTGCCCCGGCACTATTTTCCGGTGTGAGTTACCTCTGGCAATTTTCATCCTTTCACCTGGGTGTTCGTCCCGCCGTGGAACTTATTTTGCGCGGTGAACACCGCCAGAAAAGCGCCAGCCTCTCTGCCGGAGCGTTGAGCCTGGATATGGCAGCCGGTCTGGAAATTAACTACTTTGAACTCCTGTATTTCCGTTCGGGATACGATGAAATACAGCGCTTTAACCTGGGAGTGGGAATACAGATTCCCCATGTACGAATCGATTACGCATTTACCAATTACGATCAGGAACTGGGTAACAGCCATCGTATTGGTTTGATTGTGCTTCTGTGACGTTTTTTCTGAAGAATAATATTTTCGATAAATAACGTTATTTTATTCTTCAAACATTTTGCATTAAAATTTAATTTAAGATTTTGAAACTCTGAATTGGCATACCCCAGGTAACACACCTATCGCATTAGAAGCTCTTTCTTGTGTCGCTCCTGAAATTCTTTGAAAAATCAGTTGAATTTACATTAAAAAGCGTGTACCTTTTTTCAGGTCATATGAAGGTCATTTAAACCTGGGGGATGGGTTTGAATATAAACCGAATTTTTTATTTTCCTCTTTTAATTCTATTTTTTGTATTAACGATTCAGGCTTCCTACCATGGAAATATTAGGACTATTTCTCAAAATCCGGCACCCATTTGTGGTACACCTCAGGCTTCACGCTTAAATAGCTGGGTTTATCTGGAAGAGCTCAAACATACCGATTATGCCGAATATTTAAAAATGATTGAGCAAATTGAATACGCCAAACATTTCAATTCTCAGAATAAAAGCAGCCGAAATTTCTGGGCATATAATTTTAAGGACAAGAAGTATTATCTGGTACAGGCAACGCTGCGAAAACAGGGCATCACCACCCGCATCTGGGTGGAGGACGATAGCTGGACTAAAGGATATGTAACCCAGCAAATTGTGGATTCCGTGTATCAACGACTGGTCAACCGCACCAATTCCCATTCCATTGATCCCAATTCCGGAATCATCAAGATTGATACCACCCTTTTTGGACAACCCCCAAACTACGATGGAGACGGAATCTTAGATTTCCTGATTCTGGACATTATTGATGATTTTGATTCCACCGCTTCCAACAGCCCATTCATTGCAGGATATTTTTCACCGGAAGACCAGACCAACAATCCCACCAGCAACAAAATGGATTTAATGTACCTGGATTCCTATCCGGGAATTTATTTCAACGGTGTGTATCATCCAGACCGGGTTATGTCCACCACTGCACACGAATTTCAGCACTTAATCCATCACCATTACGATACCCGGGAAGAAACCTGGTTAAACGAAGGCCTTTCGCAGTTAGCCAGTACCTACTGCGGATACGGATTGGATTATCCGGGTTTGTATTTA
>JALWDQ010000975.1:0-2058 GCA_027039625.1 Calditrichia bacterium
AATTTGTGGGCTAGTGGCGTGCCGTCCCTGTCGGGACGGCTGTTTCGGTGTTTTACCTTCCCCTGAATTCATGGAATCTCTGGTATTTTCTGGTAGGGAACGTCTCACGATATGGTTAAAATGCACAGAAATATTTTTCGTTGCGTACGTTGCGCCCGCTGCGGTTAATTTTTTTTGCGGTTAAATAAAATCAATCATATATTTGGAGATTCTTCGCTCCGCTGGCGCTTCGCTTAGAATGACAGGGTGTTGAAATTTCTTTCCTGGTTCAAAAATATAAAAATTATCTGGATTATGGCTTAAAACTTGCAGAAATTCCCATTAAAAATGAAGCGATATTATTGAATTTATGGGTAAAGAATTTAATCGGGTGGTGGAGATGCTGCGGGAGAAGTTAAGAGATTATTCCCCACAGCGCCTCCACAAGGAAAATGCGACTTCCGCGGCGGTCATGATTTTGCTCACCGAAGTTCAGGATGAACCCCACATTTTGCTAACCAAACGGACCGAACTGGTGGAGCATCATAAAGGGCAGATTTCTTTCCCGGGAGGGGTACGCGATTGGGAGGACGAAAGTCTGTTGCACACCGCCCTCCGGGAAACCGAAGAAGAAATCGGTCTGCCCCCGGAGAAAATCGAAGTGCTGGGGCAGATTGACGATTTTTACACGGTAACCAATTTCCTGATTACACCGTTTGTGGGCATAGTGCGCCAACCTCTGGATTTTCGCTTAAGCCAGAACGAAGTTGCAGAAGTGCTGAAGGTGCCTCTTTCACTTTTCTTGAGTGACAAATATTTTGAAATGAAAGAGTGGGAGTATCAGGGACGGATTTACAATGTGTATTTTTACTATTTTAACCAGCACACCATCTGGGGTGCCACGGCGTTTATTTTAAATAATTTTGTGGAATTGATGTTCGGGTACAATCCCGCACCCCATTCGGTGCGCGAAGATCCCCGCAATGCGCATTATCTAAAAGAGAATCAAGTGCGAAGAAGTCACTAACACCTTCCCAAAAAACAGAGCAGGGAAGAGGATTACCCTATCGGATTTTGACCCTCACCGAAGTGTGTTGGTTATTGCCATTTTGTTTGTTGAAAAGGGGAACGCGGGTGCTTCTCTTTGTCTCTTTGTTAAGATGTTCATCTGAATTTCCCGGAATGGCACACGATTTCCTCAACGATTTATTGAGGAACCTGGGAGGCACTTCCGTTGTTGGGAAGCCAGAAATTCTGGGAATCGATGCTGTTCACGTTGCCATCCAGATTAAAATCGGAGGCGTTGTAATCGCCACTGCTTCCCTGTTGAGTATACCACTCCCCATTGTAGTCGAGGGCATCCACAGCGCCATCGCCATTGGCATCCCCGGAGCGCATTCCGTAAACTGAACCCAGTAGTTTTAATGGAGACGGTCCCGTGGTGTAGGCTCGGCTGGCGCTATCGGTAAAGTTGTAAAATGTTTTGTAGAGCACATTCAGGGACAGGGGATTGGCGCTCATCACCGAAAGGTGGTTCCGATGATGCACAACCAGATAGTAGCTTCCCGCTTCTATTTTAAAGATCACCGCGCTCATGCCATCCAGATCTACGATTTTGCCGTCCTTACGGATGAAAGCCGCCCGACGTGCCACCCGGGTATTGGCCGCAGTACCGCTTCTTAACTCCAGCAGTACCCAATCCACAACATTCGCCGGAAGTGCCGTTACGGCTTCACCCCCCGAGTAATTCCAGGGCGCTTGATTATAGGGTTGGGTTTTGGGAATCGATCCCGCATCCCGCAAAGTGGTTCGCATCTCTCCGCTGGCGCTTTCGTAAGCACCTTCCAGAAAAATTTTACAGGAGACAGCGGGCCAACCGTAGTAGCTGGAATCCCCCCACACGGAATAACCGCGCGGCGCAGCGTGCACAAACACACGATTATCTCCGTACACCTGGGCAATTCCGGTACGATTCCCCGTTAGATCACGTAAAAACGAAGCACCCACACCATTCCCCTGAACCGTTACCCAGGCACCGATGGTGTCGGTGTGGGATTTGTTCAGAACCACGATGCATCC
>JALWDQ010000976.1:0-2051 GCA_027039625.1 Calditrichia bacterium
AACCATGGAGGTGAATTTCGGAGAGGAGCTTCCCATAGAAACGGTGGTGGAACTGGGACGTTTGACACCGGAAGATGTGAGGGTGCAGATGTACATGGTGCGGCTGGAGCTGGATGGTTCACTGAGTGATGATTTTGAAGTGTTCGATCTTTCTTTAACGAAGAAACTGGAGCCGGGTAAATTTCTCTATTCCGGGAAAATTAAACCGTCGGATAGCGGAAATTATCGTTACACCTTTCGAGTACTCCCTTATCATCCTCATCAGGTGAATCCGGTGGAAGTGGGTTTGATTCACTGGCTAAATGGTGAGGCATTTTAAGGCTGGTAAGATAGGTATTATTTTTCTGTACTGATGAGGCTACGAGCGGCGCGGAGGTTTCCCGTTACCAGTAAAATTGATGTAATCCCGGGAAATTCGATTTAACGGGACTATTTTCTCTGGTACAATTCCTCCAGACGCTGCAATGTTTGCTGGTAGGCCTCTTCTGAAATATCGCCAAAATGGTACAGGCGTTTTAAAATCACTTTCGAGCGCCAGAGGACGGAATAATCGACGCGATTTGGTTGCATCCTTTTGGGATTAGGAAGCACAGCCGCCAGGCGTACCATTTCGTCCAGTGTCAATTGCTGCGGTTCCTTTTTGAAGTAGAACCGGGATGCTGCTTTTATTCCAAACATCCCCTTCCCCCACTCCACAATGTTCAGGTACAATTCCAGAATACGCGATTTTCTGAGCTTCTTTTCCAGCTCCCGGGCAATAATCCATTCTCTTAGCTTACGCTTAACACTTTTTTCCCTACTTAAAAACAGATTCTTAGCCAACTGCTGGGTGATGGTGCTACCGCCCCGTAAAAACTTTCCGCTCTTCCAGTTCTTTTGAAAAGATGCTTTTACTTCGTACCAATCGATGCCATGGTGAATATAAAACGAAGCATCTTCCGCCAGAATGATGGTTCGTTGCAGTAAACGGGGAATTTGCGAGAGAGGAATCCACTGGTATCGGATAGGACGTTTAAACGTTTCGTGAAAATGTTGCTGCCGTAAGGCAGTAAGCTCTTTGCGGGTAGGATGAAATCGTTTTAAATAACTGACATCGGGTCGAGTGGAATAGAGGTAAATTCCCCATATCATGAAAAGAACAAAATAACTTACAATCCAGGCAATACTGAATTTTAAAAGAATTTTTGTTTTCATTGCCAGGGATTATTCTTCCTGAGAAAGTTCCAGCAAAACACCGTGCAAACTCCGTGGGTGAACAAAAGCAATTTGTTTACCACCCGCACCCTTTCTCGGTGTATCATCAATTAAACGGACATTGTTTGCTTTCATTTTGGCAAGTAAAGCGGAAATATCATCTACGCTAATGGCAACATGATGCAGCCCCTCTCCCCTTTTTTCCAGAAAAGAAGAAATGGGAGAAGTAGCATCCAGCGGTTCTAAAAATTCGAAATGCGACTCTCCAATGCGATAGCCCAGCACCCGCACTTTCTGGTCTGGCACTTCCTCTTCGTATTCCGGTTCCAGATTGAAAATGGTACGGAACAATGTACGAATGGGTTGTAGCGAATGTACGGCAATTCCAATATGATCGATTTTGCGTATCATACCTGTTAACGCCCTCCAATTAACTCATGCGGTAATTCGGCGATTCTTTGGTGATGTCCACATCATGAGGATGGCTTTCGCGCAGCCCCGCACCGGTGATTTTAACAAAACGAGCATTTTCTTTCAGTTCCGGGATGGTTCGACACCCAGTGTAACCCATTGCCGCCCTTAGTCCCCCCACCATTTGGTAAACGGTTTCACTTAACGGCCCACGATAGGGTACCCGACCTTCAATTCCTTCGGGAACAAACTTCTCGCTCTCCTTAACATCACTCTGGAAATAGCGATCTTTGCTTCCTTTTTTCATGGCGCCGATGGAACCCATTCCCCGCACCTGTTTGTAGCGTCGTCCATCCAGCAGAATGGTCTCGCCGGGACTTTCTTCCGTTCCGGCAAACAATCCTCCAATCATCACCGAATCGGCGCCGGCTGCAATGGCCTTGGGA
>JALWDQ010000977.1:0-6314 GCA_027039625.1 Calditrichia bacterium
AATCATATTTTCCCAGAGTCTCTGCTGCGACATTCACATTACCCTGTGCATTGTTGATTAAAGAGGGATAACCATAATAAATTAGTAATTTTCGGGGATTCAGGCTCTGGCTCATCGAAAGAGTGTGGCAGAATAAAAGAATGAAAATAATGCGCTGCATGGCGACCCCTTCATTGTTTGATGTCTTCCTGGGATGTACTTCTTTAATTTGCAGGTTTTCCTTCGGTATTTTCAGGAAAATTCCAGATAAAAAATTCGGTAAAAACCTTTGAGAATTTTTTTACGAAAATTTTAGTGGATCATTAGCCGAGAAAACCTCAAGAAAGATATTCTGCAATTGGCGATAAAGGCAATAAAAATTTTGTTTTGAAAATCGATTTTACCTGCGTTTTTTGTGTTGCTTTTATTGAGCCACCTCTATTCGAGCGGTGGAAAAAGTAATGCGGGATTACATCGATTGCGCGGAGTTCTGGAATAATTCCGATTTGCCAATTTACCTCTGGGGATAATATTTTATTTGGTGAATAACCAATTTCTATGGGTTCCAAAAAACTGCAGTAATCCACGGAAAAAGGCACCCGTAACAGGACTTCCCAGAGTTGCCAATAAACTTCTAAACGGCATTCCGAGGAAAGGCTGTGCCAGGGAAAGCGCAAAGTTCCGCATCATATTTTAACCCCAACAACCGTCAATGACGCAACGGTTTTTCGCAGTGCGCAGTGTCTTCGCAGCATCACCGCTCGTCTCCCCTGAACGAAATTTTAATCCACTGTGTGAAGGCAGTAACTGTTAAGCAGTTAGGTATTTAACATCCCGCCTCAATTGCCCGGAATTCTATTGGGAGGATTAAAATAATTGTGAATTAAGAACTTTTAATTTCGCAACCACAGAAAGCACAGAGGGCACTGAATGAAAATATCCATGACCAATGAAAAATAGAAATTTTTGTTAAATAAATAAGGAAAGGATGTTTTTTGCTCAGATACTCCGCGTGGTTTGAATAGATTCTCGGGATTAGAAAATCATCCTCTGGAAGGCGAAGAGCTTACAAAGGAAAAAAGCACTCGACCTCTTCCAAGTTCCAGAAGAACAAATGAAGTAATCTGTAAATTTAAATTAATTTTTACAACTGTAAAAGAAACATGTGGAAACAGAGCTTGTCCATCCAGATGATTCTAATTTGTAGAGGAATCTGCCTCTTCACAGCATCCATCCCAATACAGGCTTTTTTAATCGGGCGGAATGCACAGATGAGCAAGGAAACTTTTGTAATTCCAATTGTTTGAAAAATCGTTGGTGGAAACAAACATTCTTTTTAAAAACCCCTTTCAAAATAAAACTGCCCAGGCATTGGAATGTCCGACAATTTCAAACTTCCATCGGTTGCTCCCTTGTTTTTTTCCGTTTAAGACGTTATTTTATGAAAAAAAGGTTTATCCATGAAGAAGAGACCTGAAGTCTGGTCCCGGCGGGAATTTTGCCGAATAGCCGCTCAGGGAGCAGCGGGATTTTCTCTCTCCCTTACCTTACCGGTAACAGCTGCCACTGATAAACCTGCAACCAATATTAAACAGGCATTGCAATTTCCCCGTACTTCCCAATCACTCCCCGGAAAATACCCGGGTAAAGTTGTAGAAGTGGTTCATTCCCAATCGGTTCAGGGTTTAACCCCGCAAACAGAGATCGTTCAATGGATGTTGGAGAAGGCGTTGCTTGAGCTAACCCGGAGTACCTCCCTGGTGCGAGCCTGGCGCCAATTTATTTCTCCCGATGATGTGGTAGGGCTAAAAGTAAATCCCGTTGCCGGAAAATTGCTTTCCACCAGTCGGGAACTGGTGCAAGTGGTGATTCGCCAGCTGGAATTAGCCGGTGTCCCCCGCAGCAATATTATTATCTGGGATCGTCGAGAATTCGAACTCCACGAAGTGGGTTTTACTGCCCGGAATTTTCCGGGTGTCACCATCCTGGGTACAGAGCGGAAAGATGCCAGTGGCTCTTTTTACGATGCAGATGGGCGGTTGTACAGCGAGGCGATGATTGATCCCGAATGGTACTATTACGCCGATTGCCAAATGAAATATGATTCTGAAACACTTCCTTACATGGTCAATGAGGGAAAATATTCTTATTTTACCAGAATAGTAACCCGGAAAGTCACTAAAATTATTAATCTTCCCATTCTGAAAAACGCAGGTTCTTCTATCACCCTTTGTTTAAAAAATCTGGCTTACGGTTCAATTACCAACACTGCCCGGTTGCATAAGCAGTTATGGTCAGAAACCAGCGCCCATGTACCATGCTTCCCACCCCTGCGCGATAAAGTGGTGTTAAACATCGCCGATGCCTTAATTGGATGTTACCAGGATGGTCCCGGTGCCAATCCCAATTACATAGTTCCCTTCCACCGTTTGCTGGTTGGTACCGATCCGGTGGCGGTCGATCAAATCGGTTACCAGCTTATTTTACAAAAACGAATGAAGGAAAAGATTCAGGAGAAAGAATCGCCCCGGGCGCGCCGTTTTCTAACGCTGGCGCACCAATATGGGTTGGGCGAATGCCGTCCTGAGAAAATTCAACATCAAATAGTGCATTTAGGTTAGCCATGAAGAGGCCTGGGAGAATTGGAATGAAAAATTGTGGTGGGTTCAAAAGTTTGGTTATACCCGGATTACTATGGTTACTCCTCTTTAACCCCACCCTCTTTGCTCAAATGCCGGTTTTGCAGAAGGGAGATATCCCTGACCTTCGCATCCTCTCCACTTCTCATTATTCCGATAACTCACTATATGGTTATATCGATGGAGGGGCCGAAATTTATCGGGAATATGGTTTCCGGGAACTGGTGGTGCAGGAAGTTCGCTACCGAGGTGAGGAACTGCTGGTGGAAGTTTATCACATGGCTTCTCCTCTTGCCGCCTTTGGTCGATTCTCTCTACAGCGTATGGGTTGTACCCCGGCAGCAGATTTTCCCGAACTGAGCTGCGAAAACGACTATCAGTTGACGGTGGTTCTGGGAGTTTATCTGGTGAGCGTCACCAATTACACCGCTTCGCAGCAGGCCCGGAAGGTGGCGCATCGGATCGTTCAGAAATTGCGGGAACAAATTCCTGAAGAAAAAATTATGTTTCCTTCAATTTTTCGGGAAAAATTATTCCGGCCATACCACAAGCAAATGGTTTATGTGGCCGGGCATCTGGGATTGCGCAGTGTGGCTGCCAACTGGGAAAAATGGCTACACGGTGTTTCCCATTTCGATGCCTTCATCCTGCCCCTGGAATGGCAAAACCATTCCCTGCGGGTGGCTTTGTTTCGGTTCCCCGATGATTCTACCGTCCGTTCAGTTTTATCCCAATTTTCTCCTTCCGCAATTCCAGGTTGGCTAACAGTGCGGGACGACGCTACCACTTTTTTCGCCTATTCGTTAAAAAAATCTCAAATATTTTTCTTAGAAACCGATGATTCCAATTGGCAAGCAAAGGAATTTTTAAAAAAATTGCGCAAAATGTTCATCTCTCCAGGAAAGTAACAGGTTCTGGGGGATAATGGATGGTTGAGCCAGTGGAGGGTTTATATAAATATTATTCTGTTATGTGTATGATATACGAAAGTATTTTAAATGATGTGAAATATTATTATAGCCACAGTGCAACCTGTCACTTTTTGGTTATTCGGTGCATCTAAAGGTAGTATTTTTAAAATAAAATGTGCTACTCCAAAAAAATGAGGTACGTATTATGGCTAAAATAGCAATGATTGGGGCAGGATTTGCCGGTCAGACGGCTGCGCTTTATTTAGGCGATGCCCTGGGGAAAGATCATGAGATTACCATGATCAACATGTCTGACCGATTTTTATTTGTCCCTTCGCTGGTGTGGGTTGGTGTTGGAGCAATGGATCCGGAGAAGACTCGCTTCCCGTTGAAGCCCGTTTATGATAAACTCCATATTAACTTCGTGCATGGCAAAGCAAGCGAGATTCATCCGGATGAGAATTATGTGGTTGCCGAAAAAAAAGATGGGAGCGGAACGGTACGGGTGGATTACGATTATTTGCTCATTGCCACCGGTCCGAAATTAAATTTCGAAGCCACACCGGGATTGGGGCCAGAAAAAGGGAACACCTATTCCATTTGTACCATGGAACATGCCATTCAGAGCCGGGACAAATTTCTGGAAATGGTGGAGCGAATGAAGAAGGGGGAAAAAGTAAAAATTGTGGTGGGTACCGGGCATCCCGGAGCAACTTGTCAGGGTGCTGCTTTTGAATATATCACCAACATTCACAAAGAATTGGAGAAAATGGGAATTCGGGACAAAGCAGATCTCCTCTGGCTTTCCAACGAGCGGGCTTTGGGTGACTTCGGCGTGCGCGGAATTAGTGTGAAACGGAAAGGCAAAATCATTACCAGTGAAGAGTTCATTGGAGCTGTTTTCAAAGAATATGGGATTCGCTGGGAAGTGCAAAAAGGTGTGAAAGAGGTGAACGATAAGAAGATTTATTGGGAAGATTATGATGGCAATTTCGGGGAAACGGACTACGATTTTGCCATGCTTATTCCCCAATTCACCGGAATGCCCATGAAGTACATCGGGAAGGATGGTGAAGATGTCTCCGGAAAATTGGTCAATAAAGCCGGTTTTGTGCTGGTGGATGCTATTTACGGATTGCCTTACGATAAATTGGCTCAGAATCCCGATGCCTGGCCATCGGTTTACCAGAATCCCAATTATCCCAATATCTTCGCAGCAGGAATAGCTTTTGCACCTCCCGGACCTATTTCCATTCCTCATACCACTCCCAATGGTACAAACATCACTGCGGCACCGCCGCGTACGGGAATGGTATCGGGTATCATCGGTCGGGTAGTAGCTAAGAACATCATCGACCTGGTGAAACGAGGCCGCATGACCCACAAAGAACGTATGACGGAAATGTTTGCTGCCTGTATCGCCTCCATGGGAAGCAGCGTTTGGGATGGCTCGGCAGCGGTTATCATTATCTACCCGGTGGTACCGGATTATCGAACTTACCCAAACGAAGAGGGCCGCGATCTCTTCGTAACGCACATGGAAATGGGACTTTCCGGTGCCTGGATGAAACGCATGATTCACCATACGTTTATCCATAAATTACAGGCCCGTATTGGCTGGAGTATTATCCCAGAATAATGCCTGACGGGTTATTGGTTGAGATTTTAAACGAAAACAAGGAGAAACGTCATGGAAATTACCAAGAAAGATAGATTTCTAATGAATTGCAAAATTATTCAGTTCTTTCGTTTCATCGTGTTGAATCTGAAGATTCTGAAGGCCGTGGATCACAGTAAGCGTGCTTAAGAGAGTGGAACGGGACTTTAAAATTTGTGCACTTAAAAGGCAGGGGAATTCCTCTGCCTTTTTGTGTTTATGGGATTTTCTTTGCAAGAATAGAGGAAATTGGTTAAAATTCCCTGTGGCATGCTATGTAGAAACGGTTTGGAAAAGATAGAGGAGAAGTAAGTGTGGAGCAGAAACGTTTTCGTGCGTTAATTGTGGAAGAACCCACTCCGGGGGAATTCCGTCGCTTTTTGGGGGAGAAGTCGATTGCCGAGCTGCCAGAGGGAGAGGTACTGATTCGAGTGCAATATTCGGATTTGAATTACAAGGATGCCCTTTCGGCCCGTGGGCACAAAGGGATTACCCGCCAGTATCCTCATACTCCCGGCATTGATGCCGCCGGAGAAGTGGTCGAATCCCGGGTGGAGCAGTTTCGTCCCGGCGATCCGGTAATTGTTACTGGCTACGATCTGGGAATGAACACCAGCGGTGGATTCGGCCAGTACATCCGGGTGCCTGCTGCCTGGATTGTTCCCCTTCCGGCGGGACTCACCCTGCGCGAAAGCATGATTCTGGGTACGGCCGGTTTTACCGCAGCCGAAGCCGTGTTTAAAATGAAACAAAACGGTGTTTCTCCGGAAAAAGGGAAAGTACTGGTGACCGGAGCTACCGGTGGAGTTGGAAGTCTAGGCGTGGCCCTCCTCTCGCACCTGGGCTTTCGGGTGGTTGCTGCCACCGGGAAGATCAATCAGGAGGAGTTTTTGAAGTCTCTGGGGGCGGCGGAAGTTTTGCCCCGGGAGGAAGTGGACGATCACAGCGGAAAACCCCTCCTCCCCAAACGCTGGCAGGGTGTGCTGGATACCGTAGGAGGAAATGTGCTTTCCACCGTCTTGCGTTCTACCCTGCACGAAGCGTCGGTAGTGTGTGTGGGCAATGTGGCTTCTTCGGAATTGCATACCAATGTGTTTCCCTTTATTCTGCGCGGGGTAACCCTGTTTG
>JALWDQ010000978.1:0-6308 GCA_027039625.1 Calditrichia bacterium
CCAGTAGAGTAGAAAAGGGAATGTAAAGGGAATTCCTTTACACTCGCCTTTTCCCTCGTCAAACCGGACGTGCAGATTTCCCGCATCCGGCTTTCCTGCAGAAATTCATCACAAGCATTCACAAGTGCTTCTACGACCTAATCCCTTACAGATAAATCAGTCCGAGGTCTTTAAAGTGTTGATAATAACTCACACCTTTAGGAGGACGATAACGTCTCTGGCTTCGTCGGTTAAGGTGTTTGATTAAGCGCAATCGAATAAAATGGTTCATTTGTCGAAAACTCTTGCGTGGATAACCATAGTTGTAATAATTACGCCAGCCCTTTAAATGTCGATTGAGCTCACGTATTAAGGCTGGAATGGGTTTAAAACACATCCGGGAACTGGTCATCTCTTTTAATCTGTCCTTCTCTCGTTGTATCGATTTAGCTGAAGGAAAGATGTTTAGATACCGTCCACCACGACCAAATAAATCTCGCTCATACCGAAAACTAAAACCAAGAAAATCAAGCTTGGCTCCTTTTTCGTTTAAATGCACGATCTTGGTCTTTTCGTGATTGATGCGCAAATCCAGCCAGCCTTCTATGGTGGACTCTATCCACTCTTGCAGGCGAGACCCCTGATATCTGGCCAGGATGACAAAATCATCAGCATAGCGTACCAGTTTAGCCTTTGCCCAGTGAGCAGGACCATCTTTTCGATAAAACACCTTATCGAACCAATGGAGATAGATGTTTGCCAGTAACGGGGAAATCACTCCCCCTTGTGGCGTGCCCTTACGAGGATATGTCCTCTTTCCTTTTCCTTTTCCTTCCACAACTGGTGTCTTTAACCACATCCGGATTAGTTTCAGTACCGAACGGTCTACCACTCGCATTCTTACACACGCCATTAACTTGTCGTGAGGAATGGAATCAAAGTAGCCCTTCAAGTCTGCATCATAAACTGCTCTATAACCAGCTTTGAGGTGCTCCTTGATAGCGGATAACGCCTGATGTGCACTGCGTCCAGGACGAAACCCATATGATACCGGTAGAAAGTCCGCTTCAAATATCGGCTCAAGAATCAGTAAACACGCCATCTGTACTACCCGGTCTTTGATCGTAGGTATCCCCAATGGACGTTTCTTGCCATTGGATTTCGGTATGTACCTGCGTAACACAGGCTGGGGGCGATACCGCTTATTCCGTAATTCCTCCTGCAACTCATCCAGGAAAGCAGATTCTCCACCCTCCTGTTCCTCAATCTCCTCAAAGGTAACTCCATCTACTCCAGGAGCTCCTTTGTTGGCTCTTACCAACTGCCAGGCACTCTCCAATACATCTCGGCGATATATCCGGTCATAGAGAGCATAAAACCTGAATTTAGGTTCTTGCTTGGCTTTGTGGTATAGTTTCTGTCTCAAGGAAGAAAGTTTATCAGGAAGTCTTTTGCGTATCCCTGACATGAGATAGGCATAAGATGCATCCCATTCCTCCGTAGTGGTCAGTTTCTCTGACAAGCGGTTTTCCTCCTACTCTTGACAAAAACTTTTCTACAGTAAAGCCCCTTCGCTCCATTACGTTTCCGTAACTTCCTCGCTACTATGGGCTTATCCGACTTCTATTACAGCCACCAGGCAGGTTATGCTTTCCCTGCCAGTGTTGCTCTTCCATGAACGCTGTAATAGATCTCCCAGGTTGCTCGACGAGTCTTTCGATGCGCGCCGTCCCCAATCACCCCGGAAAGCCCAGTGCCTGCATATGCCTGTTGCTTCAGCACCGGTAATAGGTTTCACCATATTCGGGAGGTTGACCACTTTCAATTGGTGTAACGAGGCCGAATCGGGTTCACTCGCGTTACGGCTCACATCTTCGTCTCCCGAGGCTTCGCAGCATGGATCGCTCACATACTACGCTCGTTCGACTACATGACCAAACAGGCAATTATCATGATAAGCTCCTTTCAGCTTATGAGACTCGCCAGCCTTGCCCTGGCGCACCGAATAACACGAATAGGCAAGAATCAAAAGTAAGTAAATAATTCGGTTAAAAAACGGCCAAATCATTTGGAATTTGGGATTCTCATCCATCCCCGGGGCATTTTTCCCCAAAAACTACAGATCCTTGTAGTGCGCTTTGTCTTCAGGGCGCCTAATTTAATGGTGGCGTCAGGGAGAAATGCACCATGTGGGTACCATTTTTTCATCCTATTTTTCCTTTCCAGAAAAAGGAAGCATCTTCTTTTCTGAAATTTCCTGTTCCATTAATTCCACCCCCGAACCCATTAACAATTAAAACAGAAGTACTCCCCTGGTTCTGGAAAGTGCGAGAACGGAAAAGCGCAGATGTTATCTGCAAAATTCCGCAAACGGAAGCTCTCTCCTTCTCCCTCGCTTTATTATTTGCCTCGAAACAAGCCTTCGTAAACTTCAAAGGAAAACAACATTAAACGAGGAGTAAATCATGAAAGTAAACAGAATAGCTTTCTTTGCTCTGGGATTGGCGGTTTTGTTGCTTTTAATGCCGGGTCGGTTGTCGGCCCAACCCGTTTATTCGACCCCTGGAGGGGGATATTGGCTGGATCCTGCGACCTGGATTGGTGGTGTCGTCCCTGCAAATACCGACGATGTGATCATCCAGGGTCCGGTGACGGTGGGACGCCCCTATCATAAAGATACGGTTTACTGCCATAATATGACCATTGTCCCCGGGGGAAGAGTGACCAGCGGAGAGTACCTTTGGGGGTTCGGAAAAAACCATTGTTTTGTGATGGGTAATCTGATTAATCAGGGGGAAGTCGAAAACGCCTTTGGTTGTGCTATTATCTTTCACCTATATGGGGATTTTAGCAACGATTCCCTCTGGCAGCCGTATCGAACCTATCTTGAGGGCAATAGTGACCAGCAGATCTATTGTGCCCCCGGAAAATCCATTGGAAGCTGGGTGGTGAAACGGGGTGGAAACAGCCTGACGGCACTTTCCGATTTGTACTTTAGTTGCGATTACACTGTGTCCGGTAATACGGAGTTCAAAGATGTGGATCTGGGTGGAAGTACCTTGCACATGGGAAATTACTCAATACGCGTGAAGAACGGAGTCATCTATAACGGGCGCATTGAGGGCGATTTTTCCATTCTCGGTACCTATCGGGTGTGGGAGGACGAAACCCATCCCCTGGTGTTTGAGGGAAATGTAACGGTAGTGGATACCCTGCGGAGCCTGGTGTACAACCAGGGGAGCAGTGTGTACACACTTAAGGTGGAAGGAAATTTAACCAACCAGGGTGCCGTCATCAACTGGAGTTCTGATGATCGATTAGCCATCGAGATTACCGGGAATATTGTGAACCAGGGGGTGTGGGAAAACGGTTACACCCGGTTTGCAGGCAGCGGAGTGCAGAGCATCCAGCAAATACCCGGGCACAATTTCGGGGGCGATTTCACCGACCTGGATTCCACCAGTGCTGTGGTGGCTGCTAGCGATGTGCACTTTACCGGTAATTTTGATCTTCAGGGAAGCCATCTCGTGGCAAATGGACACGAAATTGCCATCGATGGCTGGCTGGTAAACGGTTATCTGGAAGGCGCCCGCCTGCGAAACGGATATTTGCAAAATATGACCACATTGGACAGCCTGACCATTTTGGGGCTGGTGTGGTGCGATAAACCCAATCGCTTTGTGGGTGAGGTTCATGTGGTGGATACTCTGTGGTGCAATATCTATTCCCAGGGTCTGGGAAAATACCATGTGCAGATTGAGGGAAATATTTGCAACGATGGATTGGTGGCAAACAACAATGGGGGCGATTGGTTGTTTCTGGATGTTGCAGGGAATATCGAAAACAGGGCTCGCTGGGAACCTCATGCGACAACCCTGGTGTGTTATGCCAATTCCTACCGAACCATTCGTATTGTCAACAACGATACTGTGGGGGTGGTCATAGACAGCGTGGGGCTCGCCGGCGCGGGTGCTGGCTCGTTTAGCATTACCAATGGCGGTGCCCCGGCAACCGTTCCTCCCGGCGGAAGCTGGTCGGTAACGGTGTACTACTATCCCCAGACGGTGGACTCCACCGCCTCGTTGCAAATTTACAGTACCGGGGTAGGAACGTTAAATAGCGTTTCGCTCCTGGGGCGTCCGTCTATTACGGGAATACCCGGGGAAAACGTCCGGGAGAACCCGCTTTTGTCCGATTTTCGGCTGGAACAGAATTTTCCCAATCCCTTCAATCCCACCACCACAATTGTGTTTAATCTGCCCCGCTCCGCCCGGGTGTCTCTGGAAGTGTACGATCTTCTGGGTCGTCGAGTGACCACCCTAATTACCGGTTTGCTCTTTTCCGGTCGGCATACGGTAACCTGGAATGGTCTGGATGCCCACGGAGAGCCAGTGGCCAGTGGAATGTACTGCTATCGCCTCCAGGCCGGGGAACAGGTAGCGGTGCGAAAAATGCTTTTATTACGATAAATGAAAAACATTCAGGAGAAAATGATGAAATACGCGTGGCTTGTTCTTCTCGGGGCTGTTTTCCCTCTTCTGGCCGGGGAAATCACGGTGGTAAAAACCACCCCCCGCCAGGGTGCTCGCCAGGTGGATCCTCTGCTCAGCGAAATAATCATTGTCTTCAGCGCACCGGTGAAAATGAATAGCTGGTCGTTTGTTCAGACGGCACAGGGCGATTTCCCGGAAGTTGTGGATGAGCCTTATTTCCCGGATAATCGCACCTGCGTGCTTCCGGTGTTTCTGGAAGCCCATCGAACCTACAGTATCGGGATTAACAGTGCGACGCGCCACGGATTTAAAAGCGCTGCTGATGAGCGGATCTTCGTCACGCCTTATGTTCTCACCTTTACCACCGGTGAGCTCCAGGAAGGAGATGAAGTGGCTCCGGAGGAATCGAATCCGGAAGAGCGATCCGGAGCTGATGAATTAAAGCAGCAGGAGCAAAAATCTACCGCTCCTGCTGCGGTTTCCGGCGGTTCGTTGGTTGCTTCCGGCTCACTTCCCGGAACTCTAATCTTCCACCGGCGTGCGGAACCCATGGAAAAAGCGTTTTCCATTCTGGTGCCGGAGGGATGGCTGATAGAAGGGGGAATTTTCCGGGTCGATCCTACCGCCCAGGGAGGTGCCGCACAATCCATTGACGCCAAACTGGATTTTGCAGTTAAAAAGGACAAACCGGGGAGTGTGATGATTCGCTGGTTACCCGATGTTCTCTTCTTTGATATGCGACATTCACCGGCGGGGCAGATGGGGCTTTTCCCTCCAGGAAGCAATTACAACGGGATGACCGTATATCCCCTGATGTCGGCACTGGAATTTATTCAAAAAGTAGCTTTTCCGTATGCGCATCCCCGGGCAGGGGAAATTCAGGTGGTGCAACAAAAACCTCTTCCGGAACTGGCACAGAAATACCAGCAGCGGGTGCGCCGTATGCTTCCTCAGCTTACCTTTAGTCACGATGCCGGATTGGTGGTGTTTACCTATCGGGAAAATGGGGTGCAATATCGGGAAAAGATGCTGGCAGTTATTGAAAATTGGGGTCAACTGGGAGCAGGGATGTGGGGGAACAAAGAAACCTTTTACATAAGGGCGCCGGAAAAAACCCTTTCGGCCTGGGAACCGGTATTAAGCATTATTCAGGGTTCTGTGGTGGTCAATCGCCAGTGGCTGGCCGGGGAAATTCAGGGGCAGATGACGCGCAGTAAAATCATGCTGAACACCCAGCGGCAGGTGCAGCAACTCGATCGAGAAATTCTGAACCACCGCCAGAAAACCAATGCCGAAATCCACAACGACGTGTTTCTCACCCTTACCGACCAGGAAGAATACGTCAATCCCTTTACTAAAGAGGTGGAAATGGGCTCCAATCAGTGGCGCTTTCGCTGGATAAATAAAGAGGGCGATGTAATTTACACCAACGATGCCAGTTACGATCCTCGCACTGATGTACACCTGAATCGCACGGATTTTCAGCTTTCTCCGGTGCGCAAACGCTTTCCACACTAACGAGAAAAAACTCTTTGTCCCCTGTTCTGGTTTCCGATTATGCGTTTTGGTGACTCATTGCATTCCGGTTAAAGTGGGCGATATATTAGTGTCGTTTATGCAAATACTAAAAAAACAGGAAATAACGGGATAAGGAGTGTTTATGAAAGTAAAAAATCCGGGTGTACACAACGACCACATGCTGCGCCAGACCCGTAACCACCATGTGCAGTTGAGTTCTATGGCCGATCTGAAGGCGAACATTTTGCTCACCCTGGCATCGGTGGTTACCAGCCTTTCCTTTCGGTTTGTTACCGACCCCCAACTGAAATATCCGGT
>JALWDQ010000979.1:0-6299 GCA_027039625.1 Calditrichia bacterium
GGCAGCGGAAGCCTGGCTTCAGGTGGGTGAGTGTTATTTGAAGCTGCACAAACCGGAGGAAGCTGCCCGCGCTTTCGAAACGGTTAAGGTGCTGTACCCGGAAAATTCCAATGCCCCGGATGCCCTCTACCGGGCCGCCCGGATTTACCTTTCCCTGAATAAACTGGATAAAGCAGAGCTTATTTTACAGGATTTTCTGGATCGCTATCCGGACAGTGCGGTGTATCCCTCGGGTCGTTTGCTGTATGCGGAACTGCTGGTGCGCAAGGGGAAATTCAACCAGGCGCGCAAAGAGTACGAGAAAGTGCTTAAGAGCGATGCCAGAGCGGAGGTAATTGCCCGGGCGCATCTGGGCATGGCACGCTACTATTCGGAACTGGGATTGGTGGAAGCCGCCCGGGATGCCTATCAGAAAGTGATTCAGGAGTTTGGCAGCACTCCCTCGGTCTTCCCCGCAGTTCTGGAATTGGGAGAGTTGCAAATTCGCCAGAACCAGCTCACCGAAGCGTTAAACCTGTTAAATAAATATTTGAACCACTTTAAATCCCGCATCCAGCAGGCACACATCAAACTTCAGATTGCGCTGGTGTACTATTTACAGGGGAATTACCGGGGAGTGCATCAGTTACTGGATGCCCTGGCCGAAAAGGAAACGCTGGATTCGCTGGGAATTCGCGCCAATTACTATCTGGGGGTAACCAGTCTGGCCGAAGAGAAACCGGAGGATGCGGTAACCTATTTCCGGCGTATTGTGCAGGATAGTTCCGTAGCGGGGAATTTTCCGGAGTTGAGCCGGGAAGCCCGGAAACACCTGGGACTGATTTACCTGAAGCAGGGACATTTCCGCCAGGGGAAGCAAATCCTGCAGCCTTACGTACAGAAGGCGAACAATCCCGGCGAAGTGCAGCAAGTGTACAACCGGCTGGTACAGGCCGCTTTAAGGGGGAATCTCATTGACGAAGCTGAGGAGCTCTACCAGCAATCGCTGATTCGCTTCCCCCATAATCCCCGAAGGGATGAACTGGTGTTCGAGCTGGGCAAATATTACTTTCGGCACCAGGATTACATCAATGCCCGGCAGCGGTTTAGTCAGGTGCTGCGGCAGTATCCCTGCTCGGCAAAATACGATTCTTCCCGCAGCTATCTGTACATCATTCGTTCCTTCTACGCCACCGATCAATCCCTCAGTGTGAATAAACTGGCCAGGTTGCTGGGACGCTTCCTGGCGGGAGAAAACGAAGCCCGGCTGAAATTAGACCTGGCACAGATTTATCTGGAGCAGTTAAAAAATATCGATGAAACCATTGAGCTGGCCCGGAGCATCACCCGGGAGGAAAGCGATTCAGCCGTGGTGGGGCAGGCTTACGTAATTCTGGGAAACGCCTGGTACAAAAAAGCCCGCCTGGATGAATTTACGCATCACGATGCTTCGACGGCTTACCAGGAAGCAGGTGAAGCCTTCAAAATGGCGATGGGGTATCTGCGCTATGTGGAGCCCCGGGATTCGGTGACTTATCTTTTCCTGAAAACCAATCTGGATACCAGCGTGGTGTTGGAAAAACAGGTGGAGTACTGGCGTCATTTTCTGCGCAATTACCCCCAATCTTCCTTAGCCAGCAGGGCACGGCTGGAACTGGCCGGACTGCTGGTTCAATCCGGCGATACCACCGCAGCACTCATGCAACTGGATTCGGTTATTGCCGCGGGAAACAAACTGCTGGCCGGAAATGCTGCCCTGCAAGCTGCAGAGTGGTTACACCAGCAGGGGAAGAATGAACTGGCAGAAGAGTACCTGAAATCGTTCCTTCTGGATATCGAAAACCATCCCGGGCGTTCCCGGGCTTACAAAATGCTGGCCGATATTTCCGAAGAGCGGGGCGATTATCTCACTTCCGCCGGTTTCTGGAAGCAACTGGTCAATGAGTACGATTACTCGGATGAAGCAGCCGAGGGACGCTGGAATATTCCCCGCATTTATTTGTTGGCCGAAAAGTACCAGGATGCCATTCAATATCTGAACCAGACGTTTCACGCCCCGGTGTACGGCGATCTATTCCTGGAAAAAACAGAACAGAAAATCCCACCGGTGTATTATTTCTACCTGGGCAAAGCGTACTATTTCAGCAATAAAACCATTCCCGCCCGCCGGAATTTGCTGGCATATCTGTACTACGGAAAAGAACCGCTGCTGAAGGAAGAAGCATTGCTTTATCTGGGAATCATTGCCCGGGAAGAAGGCAATGTGGGAACGGCTATCATTAATTTGAAGCAAATCGTGGCGAACCAGAAATCTCCATTTTTTGTTCAAGCTTCCTCTAAACTTGCCGATATTTACTTTGAACAGGGTGATTTCCAGAATGCTAAAAACCTGTATGCCACATTAAGTTCCCTTGTGGAAAATCCGGAAGAAAAAATGCAATTTGCGGCACGAGAAATTATTTGTACCATTCACCAGGGACAGTTAAAAACGTACCAGAGCAAATTGAAAACGTTTAAAACCACGTTCAAGAAGCAACCTCAACTCAAAAATTACCTGGCGTTGTTTGAATTTGAAACGGGTAAGTATTACTTTAAACAGAAAAAATACGAACCTGCGGTAAAGAAATTTAAGACGGTTGCAAAGAAATACCGGGATTCCGATTATGCGGATGATGCTCAATATTACCTGGGGCTCACTTACACCACCACCAATCGGGTGGAAGAGGCTCAGGAAGTGTTGAGCAAGTTTATTGAAAAAAATCCCGATAGTCCCTTGCTGGCCAATGTGTACATCACTCTGGGTACGCTTTATTACCGGGGCGAGAAGCCGGAGCTGGCGGTGGAAGCCTTTCGCAAGGCAGTGGAAAAGGCCCAGGATCGGGAAACCCGGCGTGTCGCCCTTTCCAATTTGATCTCGATTTACCGGGAATTGGGACTCTGGGATGGTGTACTTACCCAAGCGCGAAAATATGTGCAGGAATATCCCAATGCCGAAGATGTGATGGATAAGAAAATCTTGATTGGGACTACCTTAACCCAATTAAACCGCTTTAACGAAGCAATTGAGTATCTCCGGAAATTGAAATATGAAGCCACCAGCGAGCAGGAACCGGAGATTCAGTTTTACATTGGCGAAGCGTATTTTAACGCCGGGCAGTACGAAAACGCCATTCGGGAGTTTGTGAAAATTCCGTTGCTCTCAAAACAAACCAAATTGCAGTGGGAAGCCAGTGCGTTGTATTATTCCGGACAGGCTTACGAGAAGATGGGGCGCGTGAATGATGCCATTCGCATGTATCAGGAGATTGTGAGCAGGCCCGGCATTTTACCCGATTTGAAACGAGAAGCAAGAAAACGCATTAATCAACTAAAAAAAAGCAACTAAAATTTTTGTATCTTTCAAAAAATGATTATATTACTTCCATAAAAATATTGGAGGGGATCGAATGAAACGATTCATGTATGCGGCCCTGCTGGTATGGTTGACCTTATTTTTAATTCAGTGTGGTGGCCCCAAAAAGCTAACGCCCGAAGAAATGGCAGCACTCTCACCACAGGAGAAGGTGGTAAAGCTGGAAAAGGTGGTGGAAAAGAACCCCAATGATATAGAATCCCGAAAAGCCCTGTATAAAGCCTATCTGGAAATGGGCATGGAGGATCAGGCCCTGCGCACCATGAAAGAAATCATGAATATCGACCCCTATCAGGCGGATGTGGATTTTGATTACGGGGAATTGATGATGAAGCGGGGTGAAGCGCAGCTGGCTTACAAAGCGTTTCGGGATGCGTTAAATTCTCCGGGAGGCAGCGCTTACACCGAGCAGATTTCCAAATATGTAGGAGGGAAGTATCTCATTCAACAGGTGACCAATAGCCCCGCCAACGAAGCATTCCCCGCTTTTTCTCCCGATGGCAAAAAGCTGATTTACCAGACGGATGTGAACGGTAATTGGGATATTGTGGAGCGAGACCTGGAGTCGGGAGAGGAAACGTTTTTAGTGAACAGCCCTGCCGATGAAGAATTGCCTTCTTACAGTCCCGATGGAAAGAAAATTGTTTATACCTCCAATGTGGATGACCATCGGCCCATCGATCGCAAATTTAAGGTGCGGGAAATTTATCTCAAGATGCTGGACAGCGGGTACGAGTACAATTTAACCGAATCCATTGCCGACGACTGGCTGCCCAGATTTAGTCCCGATGGCACCCATATTTTGTTTGTGTCCGACCGCAGCGATTTGCGTCAGGTGCCTTACACCGAGAAGCAAAGCGATATTTACGTGATGGAAAGCAATGGGGATTTTCATTTACAGCTTACCAATAACGAATCCAACGAAGGCGGTGCCTGCTATTCCGTGGACGGGAAACGCATCTATTTCCATTCCAATCGCAATGGCTCGTACGACATTTTTGTAATGAATGCTGATGGCAGTACCCCCATGACGGTTCTGGGAACGGATGATGCCGATGAGGTAAATCCCTGCATTTCCCCGGATAGTGTGCATTTTGTTTATTTCAGTAATCAGGGAGGGAATTACGATATTTACCAAGCCCGGCTGGATGGCAGCGAAGTGGAACGGTTGACGTTTAGTCCGGCCAAGGACACAGATCCTGTGTACTCCCCGGACGGTCAGTTTGTTGCTTTCCATTCCGACCGTAACGGAAATTACGATATTTTTATTCTTAATTTGAATGTAACCAGTCAGCCTACTGCTGCAGATTTAATTAAACAACTGGATGCGCTGTTGCAGGAATAGGATTTTAAACCAGATTTGAATGAAATCCAGACCCCGGCCGTGTGTCGGGGTTTTTTGTTTTTGGGGAAAAGACGATTCTGGTGGGACGGCGGAGGGAATCAAGAATTTTGCAACCACAGAAATGAATTAAACCACAGAAGACACAGAAGGCACAGAAGGCACAGAAGAAACAGAAGAAATAGGCGGGTATCGATGCTTGGGAAAGATGCAGAAAGTTAATGGGGCATAGGGCATAGGGCATAGAGCATAGGGCATAGGGCATAGAGCATAGAGCATAAAGCATAGAGCATAGAGCATAGAGGATAGGGCATGTCCTGTGGACGAGGGGAAATACAAAGGAGACATAGAAGATACAAATGGCAAAAAAAAACCGTCCCGGTAGGGACGGTATGCGATTAACCCACAAATTTTAGAGGCTGTGTAAAAATGCAGTGTCAATGGAATATTTATTCATTGTCATTCAAAGTAAAATATAGCCCCGAGCTTCCAGCTCGGGGATCTTATATCTAAAGAAATAAATTGGGCTTTAGCCCCATTTTAGGCTAAAGCCTGACTTTGTAAGGGGATTTTGAGTTCCACGAGCTAAAAGCTCGTGGCTATAAATAGACAGTGCAAATTGATAATATTTAATGACTTTCCTTGAATATTAGGGTTTGTAGAAATCCAAAGATGCAGAAATATTCCTGTGTTGTTCACTTAATGATGGGGTTATAGAGTTCGTAGAAAAATATTAAATTTAATAAGGAATAAAAATAATTCTACCTCTTTTACTACCGTATTTTATATAATATGGTAAATTGCAATATTCATATTATTGATTATATATTATTCTGATTTTCATTTTCACACAACCTCTTTTATTTGTGGGAAATAGAATCCCATCAAAAATAACACCCTCCCGGATGGGATGGGATGAGTTAAAAAATTTTACCCCAAAAATTATTTCCGTTTCGGACGAAACACATGGGTACTCTGTCCAAAAAACATCTCCGCTGCTTCCATCAATGTTTCGGAGAGGGTGGGGTGGGGGTGAATCGTCCATTTTAAATCGCTGGCCAGGGAAGCCATCTCAATGGCCAGTGCCCCTTCGGAAATTAATTCCCCGGCGCCACTCCCGACAATTCCCACTCCTAAAATCCGCTCGTTTCGGGAATCTATAACCAATTTGGTTAAACCTTCCGGTTGATCCAGAGTAAGCGCCCGGCCAGAAGCGGCCCAGGGGAAACGAGTCACTTCC
This sequence comes from Calditrichia bacterium, assembly GCA_027039625.1. Taxonomy (GTDB): domain Bacteria; phylum Calditrichota; class Calditrichia; order RBG-13-44-9; family RBG-13-44-9; genus JALXCH01. The sequence continues at coordinate 5,974 of JALWDQ010000979.1, forward strand.
ACGGGAATTCCCTCCTTCCGGGCCTGTGTCTCCGTTAATCCCGCCCAGGCCAGTTCCGGGTTGGTAAACACCACAGCAGGAATAGCAGCTGGTTCAAACGCAGCCTTCTTACCGGCAATAGCCTCCACTGCCACCCGGCCTTCGGCAGAGGCTTTGTGAGCTAGCATCGGTTCACCCGCCACATCACCAATGGCAAAAATGTGCGGCTCCGCTGTTCGTCGCTGGATATCAGTTTCGATGAATCCTTTCTCGTTAACCGAAATCCGGGTATTCTCCAGACCAAAACCCCGGGAGTTGGGCTTCCGCCCCACCGAAATCAGCACGCG
>JALWDQ010000980.1:0-2046 GCA_027039625.1 Calditrichia bacterium
ACTGGTGTTCGAGAAAGGCAACCTGTTTCATGCTTCGTGTGGAAATATTCAGGGAGAGGAGGCGGTCAACAAGTTGGTTACCTTTAAAAAAGGAATTTTTCGCTTCGAACCGGAAGTGGTTTCGGCAAAAAAGAATATCACCGGTTCCACTATGAACGTGCTTCTGGAAGCGTGCCGGTTGATGGATGAGGCAAATTTGAAAGAAAATGAATAACCTCCTGCTTTTTTTCCCTCACATCAAAAGGTCACCAGGTATTCATTTAAAATTAAGGGAATGTTTATGAATTCCATACGCTACTTTTGGGGAGCTATCGTTTTGATGGTTGCTCTAACGATGGGGCTCCGGGCATATCCGGGGAAAGTGGTTAAGAAATTTCCTGCACCCTACAAATTCTCCACGGGATTGACTTTTGATGGGAAGTACCTGTGGGTCGCCGATTATAAGGCGGATAAGCTGGTGTGTGTGAATCCCGAAAATGGGCAGGTGGTGCGCCAGATTCCTTCGCCGGGATTCTGGCCCATGGGACTGGCCTGGGATGGGCAGTACCTCTGGAATGCAGATAAAGCACGCAAGAAGATTTACAAAGTGGATCCCCGGGACGGAACGGTGCTGATGGCTATCGATGCACCTTCGGCGAATCCCCAGGGACTGGCCTGGGATGGACACACGTTGTGGGTTTCGGATCACCGGGCACGGAAGATTTACCGGATCGATCTTCAGGATGGAACGGCGGTGTTTACCCTTCCGGCTCCCGCTACCTACCCCCAGGGACTTACTTTCGATGGAACTTACCTCTGGTGTGCCGACCGGATTCGTAACGAGATTTACATGATCGATCCCACCAGTGGGGAGGTGGTGCTGATTGTGAATTCCCCCGGACCCTATCCGTTTGGCCTGACCTGGGACGGGAAATACCTCTGGAATGTGGATTATCAGACGGATAAACTGTACCGCCTGATACGACGGGATGGAGAATTGTACCACCTCCACCATACGCGACATACGTTACTTACCGCGACCCACGAAGTGGTGGGGACAGGTACTGGAACAATCCGGGATTTACGAGTGTATTTTGCCATTCCCGAGAATTTACCTCAACAACAAATTCTTTCTGTTTCTTTTGAACCGAAAAAGCCGGAGACGGTAATCGATCGCTGGCAGCAGAAGTTTGCGTTTTTCCATTATCAGAATATTCCGGCAGAAAAACAGGTGCAGTCCAAAATGGTGGTGGAAGCAAAAATCTTTGCCATTGATTATTTTATTTTCCCGGAGGATTGCGGAACGCTGAAGGATATTCCTGGCGAAATACGCCAGCGCTATACCGCGGATGGAAGTAAGTACCAGTTGAACCATCCCTACATTCAGAAAACGGTGCGCGAAGTGGTCGGGGACGAAACCAATGTGTACTGGATGGCACGCCGGATTTTTGATTTCGTGCGTAAAAAATTGGAGTACAAACTGGAAGGAGGCTGGAATACGGCTCCGGTGGTGTTACAGCGAGGTACGGGTTCCTGCTCCGAATATACCTTCAGTTTTATTGCCCTGTGCCGGGCGGCGGGAATTCCCGCCCGATACGTGGGCAGTTATGTGGTGCGGGGAGATGATGCTTCCCTGGACGATGTCTTCCATCGCTGGCCTGAGGTGTATCTGCCCCATTACGGCTGGATTCCCATGGATCCCCAGGGTGGCGACCGGGAACTGCCCCGGGACCGGGCTCTGCACATCGGGCATCTTTCCAATCGGTTTCTCATTACTACCCAGGGAGGCGGCGATTCCCGATACATGGGGTGGTACTACGATACGTACGAAACGTACATTACCGATCCCGGCGTGGATGTGCATATCGAGACTTTTGGGGAGTGGGAACCTATTGAGGTAGAGAGTTCTGAAAGCAAATAATTGTACCTCAAACTTTAGTTTGAGGTAATCTGTAAATCAAACTTCAGTTTGAGCGTGTTAAGAATTGTATGGACTAATCGGAACAAAAAATATGTGGAGATTCCCTAACGCATGAACCTGGCTAAATCTTTCGATTTACAGAGAAC
>JALWDQ010000981.1:0-6296 GCA_027039625.1 Calditrichia bacterium
CGGTAAGCCCTTTCCGGTGCAATTCGTGGATGCGGTGGAAGGTGATTTGCTGTTCCGAGAAACCATACCGGTACGGTAAACTATCTTCTTCACTGCGCTGAAATGATTGAAAATGAACCGTTTCCATGGGTTCCATGCGAAGTTTCCACTGATGCACCGGTTCCAGATGATCCACAAAGGATAATCCGGCAATGCGGTGAAGTATTTCAATAGTGGCATATCCGCTTACCGCATTAAACCAGCGGGAAACCCCATGGATGTGAAATCCCAATTTCTGCAAGGAGTCCACATATTGTTCTTCAACCGGCAAATCCAGAGAGAGATTCTCTTTCAGGAAAGCATGCACGCCTCTTTTCTGGCGGCGTTCCACTGCCCGCGAAGTGAGTAGTTGTGTGATAACTTTCTCCTTTTGCTCGGGGGATAAATTGGTGTAATGCCCCTTGTCCTTAAAAAATACCCACACCCGGTTTTCACTAAATCCGGATTGAACCAGTATAAACAAAATGAAAATGAGAAAAGAGAGACTTAATACTTTCACAGGAACAATCTCCTTTTTAGAACAGGTTTATCTATCTATCAATTTAAAATCAAACAACAATTCAGAGAAAGGGTTTTATTTATTCATTAATAATTTGGGCAAATGAAGCATTGTTGCCTGCTAGACTCGCTAATAATTTTTTGAACAATTTTTGATTTAAATCACATATTGTATTAAAATATTTTTTCAACATTTTACTAAATCCTTAATTATTGTTATTTCTTATTATATAGGGGTTATTATGCATAAATATTTGGTATTTATGCTGCTTTGCGCCATTCCCGTGATTGGGGGGCAAATTACTAAAGGACCTTATTTAACCTGGCAAGAGAATACTTCAAACAGCATTACGGTGAATTGGGAGACAGATGGTGAATACAATTCCATAGTTGAATATGGCACTTCGTTGCCTTTAACTTCTATTTTCATAGATAATGCTGAGAAGCACTTACATCACATAACATTAACTGCTCTATCGCCTAATACAACTTATTACTACCGGGTTTCGTCTACTGGGGGACCTACCAGCGAAGTATATCAGTTTACTACTGGGTATAATCAAAAAGTCAATTTTCGTTTTGCAATATTAGGCGATACACGAACTGGGCACCAGATTCATCAGAATATCATTAATGCCATAGAATTATTTAATCCGGATTTTTATTTTAATACGGGTGATATGGTTAAAAACCCGGCGAGTAGTCTTGAATGGGATACATTTTTTCAAATTGAACAGAATATTCAATCTCACATTCCATTTATGCCTACTCGAGGAAACCATGAAGTAAATAGTACTTATTACCAGGATTTTTTTGAGCTTCCGGCAAATAACAATTCTCATACTCAGGACCTTTACTATGCTTTTTCTTATGGGAATGCTTATTTTATTGTGTTAGAAAGTGGTTTAAGCGGGTACTGGATTGAACCGGGTGGGGATGAGTACGAGTGGTTAAAATCGAAATTGGAATATGATGCTCAAAACTACGATTGGATTTTTATTGTATTTCATAACCCTCCTTATGGTTCAGGCCACCACCTGGGAGATTCTGATATAGCGAATTACTGGGTGCCTCTTTTCGAAACTTACCACGTCGATGTGTGTTTTAACGGGCATAATCATTTTTATGAAAGGAGCGTGAAGGAAGGGATTCAATATGTTACCATAGGTGGGGGTGGTGCCCCACTTCGTGGAATGAGCGATCCAAACGCGAATCCCTATCGAGTATTTTTTGAAGAAGTAAATCATTATGCCATTGTCGATATTCAAGGACCGGTGATGACCTACAAAGCCTACCGATTGGATGGCACCGTCATGGATCAATTCGAGATTACCAAGGACATTACTCTGCCCATATTTCTTTCCCGCTTCGAAGCAAGCCGGGTGGATGAATATACGGCGCAGATTCAATGGCAAACGGAAAGCGAAATTGATCTTGAGGGTTTCAATCTTTACCGAAAAGGAGAAAACCAACCCGTTCGACAGCAAATTTCAGGATACCGGATTAACCCTGCCCTGAAGGCTGCGGGTTCCTCTACCATTACCCGATATTATCAGTTTACCGATAACTACCTTCGGCCCGGGGAAACTTACCTGTACTGGTTAGAAGCACAATATTATGATGGTACTGCTGAAATGTTTGGTCCCGTAGAAGTGGGAGGGTTCCAGCAAACCATTCCCACATCCCATCGGCTTCTCGTAACCAATTATCCCAACCCTTTTAATAACGAGACCACCATTTCTATTCAACTTCCGGTAACAACCCAGAACGTTGGTCCGCTAAACATCCGGATTTATGACCTGAGTAGCCGACTGGTTTATCGGTTGAAAAAATGGAATCCAGAAAGTGGGAATTTTACCTTTAACTGGTGCGGGACGGATGAATCAGGAAATTCCGTGAGCAGTGGAATTTATCTGCTACAGGTTCAATGGGGTGGTTTAACACGGGTACATAAACTCATCTATTTAAAATGAATGTATATTATTTCTTGATGATGCTTCTCTTTGTTCCCTGCCTCAATGCCACATCATAAAAACGGAAAGTAGCATTCCTTCCTTTCAACCCTTTTGAAAAATGAGTTCCCGGAATCTGGGAGGCATTCCCTCAAATACAGCTTCCGGGGGGATACCAGTTTCTGGAATGGATGTGCCGAGCTTCCTTTACAGTGGGTAAAATTAGTTGCAATTCCGAATTCAGTGTGTTTATTTTTGAACCCGCAAATTCGCCTGCATCCGATAAGAGATGCTCTGTGGGAAGAAGTTGGTTCCCCACAACAATTCCAAATTATCTCATTACTTGATTTAATAGGGAATTTTTGTTAAACTTACGGACTTTTTGGAGAATTGTTATGACAGTTACCAAAAGTGATTTAATTAACCGATTGGCCGAAGCCACGGGCTGGACAAAAGTGGATCTGGAAATTATTCTGAATGGGTTTCTGGCCAATATTATCGAATCGCTTCAGGAGGGGGATCGAGTGGAAATTCGCGGTTTTGGTAGCTTCTATACTAAAGAACGGCAGCCGAGGTTGGTTAAGAATCCCAAAACCAAGCGGATTGTGAAAATAGATCACCGGTTCGTTCCGGTGTTTCGCCCGGCAAAGTATTTTAAAGAAAGTGTGAACGAACGATTGTTACAAAAACAACAATTGGAGAAGGATGAATAGCACGTGTCCAAAATGTGGCGCTTCAATTCCGGAACAGGCTAAATTTTGCCCGGAATGTGGGGCCAGGATAAAACCGGAGGTGCCTTTAGAATCAAAAAAAGGCGATTCCTCTGGCGGTGGCTTTTCTTTTTTTAAGGAAAAATATAACTGGATTTATCTGGTGTTATTGGCCTCGGTTATTGTGGTGGGAATTTACAATTATCCGTATTTTGTGATTCCTCCCCGCCAATCTACTCATACCCATTCTCATTCCACCACACCGGAACTCTCCCCGGAAGAGCAGCAACAATACGAGCAGATTAAAGCCATGCTGGAGAAAAATCCGGATGGAGTGGAAGAGAATATCCACATGGGGAATTTTCTGTTCGATCATCAACGGTACGACGAGGCCATTCAGCATTACGAAAAGGCGTTGCAATTGGATCCCCGCAATACGGCGGTTATCGTGGACCTGGGAGTGTGTTATTTTAATCTGGGACAATTCGATAAGGCAGAGGAGCTGTTCAAAAAAGCACTACAAATTGATGATAAACAACCCAATGCGCTGTACAATCTGGGGGTAGTATATGCCCAGCGGGGCGACATGGATGCAATGATGAAAATCTGGAACAAGCTCATTGAAGTGGCTCCGGAGTCCGGTCCCGCACAAACTGCCAAGCAAATGATTGAACAGGTCAAACAATCGATGGAAAATAAATAACCGGTAAGAAGAAAAGGAGAAGTGTCTATGCCGTGTGGTCGTAAACGAAAACGCCATAAAATGGCAACGCACAAACGGAAAAAACGTCTGCGCAAGAATCGCCACAAAAAGAAAATCCGTTAATTGACGGAACTGCCCAATTCATAAAAAAGCTTCGGTTCTCGTAAGCTGAAGCAGATGGAACCATGGAAGAACGCATCTACAGCGTTAGTGAGCTTACCCGGGAGATAAAACAACTGCTGGAAGGCAGTTTTCCCCGTTTATGGGTGGAAGGGGAAATCTCCAATTTTAAACGGCACAGCTCCGGGCACCTTTATTTTACCCTGAAGGACGAACAGGCCCAAATTAACTGCGCCATGTGGCGTTTTCGGGCGCAAAGTCTATTGTATCGTCTGGAAGATGGAATGAAGGTGCTGGTTCAGGGCGATCTTCAGGTGTACGAGCGGGGTGGGACTTATCAGATCATTGTGCAGGATGTCCAGCCCGCTGGCGTGGGAGCACTCCAGATGGCCTTCGAGCAGTTGAAGAAAAAACTTTTCGCCGAAGGCCTTTTTGATGAAGCACATAAAAAGCCCATTCCGCAGTATCCGGAACGGGTAGGCGTGGTGACTTCTCCCACAGGCGCCGCAATTCGGGATATCATCAGCGTGATCCGCCGCCGCTTCCCCGGTACCGAAATTCTGCTTTACCCGGTGCGGGTGCAGGGAGATGGTGCCGCCGAAGAAATTGCTGCTGCGATTCGCCATTTTAATGAGTACGGAGAGGTCGATGTGCTCATTGTGGGACGGGGCGGTGGCTCTCTGGAAGATTTGTGGGCATTTAACGAAGAGGTCGTCGCTCGTGCTATTTTTGCCTCACGTATCCCCATTATTTCCGCTGTGGGGCACGAGGTGGATTTTTCCATCTCCGATTTTGTGGCCGACCGTCGTGCTCCTACGCCTTCTGCTGCAGCGGAAATGGTGGTTAAAGACCGCCGGGAATTGGCCGGAGTATTAAACTATTATCGAGAAAAACTGGCTGGAGAAATTACCCGAAAAATTCATCTCCATCGAGAACAGTTGCAACAGTATCGCCGGAGCTACGCCTTCCGGCGCCCGGAAGATTTGATTTACCAGAAAATGCAGCAGCTGGATGAACTCTCCCGCAAAATTTCCCTGGCTGTAGGGCATCATTTAACCACCCGGAAACAACATCTGGAACGGTTACGCAGTCAGCTCCGGGCACTCAGTCCGAATGCGGTGCTCCAGCGCGGTTACAGCATCTGTTATAAAGATGGCACGGTAGTCAGGGATGTCGCACAGGTTCAGGTGCTGGATATAGTACAGGTAAAACTGGCGCGGGGCCAGTTTCTCTCTCAGGTTCAAATTTTGGGAGAAGGTGGATAATGAGCAAAAAAATGTCGTTCGAACAGGCCATGAGCCGTCTGGAAGAAATTGCCCGCATCCTGGAACAGGGACAGGCTTCGCTGGAAGAATCCATTAAACTATATGAAGAAGGGATTCAGCTGATTGATTTCTGCCAGAGCAAATTGGATGAAGCGGAAAAGAAAGTGCTAAAATTGCAAAAAAATGCCGATGGTGAATTCGAAACATCTCCCCTGGATGAACCCACCTCCTGAGTTTTACCATTCATTCCTGCCAATATAAATATTTTAGCAATGAATTACTCCGGGAACAGGGGAAGTTGAAATTAAAGGGAACGTGATTTGACTTTCTTCATCCCGGAACTTTCCTCGAACTTTAAACTGCTGTTCAGGAAAAATTTTCAGAAAAAACATTTGGTTATGGGGATGTTCGTAACCAAATTCGATTTTCAGATTCATCGGTTGAATTCCAGAAATGCTATTCAAAACGGGGACGGATCGGGTGCGCGGATTTCATGGCTTTTGCCGCAAGAAAAATCTAAATTTTCCACAAATATACGACTTTAAAGAATGAGTACTACAATTCTGGGAATTTCCGCCTTTTACCACGATAGTGCGGCCTGTTTACTCCGGGACGGCGAAATTGTTGCTGCAGCGCAGGAGGAACGATTCACCCGGAAAAAGCACGATTTTTCGTTTCCTCGCCATGCCATTACCTATTGTTTGCAGGAAGCGGGCCTTGAGACATCGGAACTCGATTATGTGGCATTTTACGATAAGCCGCTGCTTAAGTTCGAGCGGATTCTGGAAACCTACCTGGCTATTGCTCCGCGGGGATTTCGTACCTTCGTGAAAGCAGTCCCCCTGTGGCTTAAGCAAAAGTTGTGGATTCGGAATCTCATTCAGGAAGAACTGAATTTTAGCGGAAAGATTTATTTCCCCGAACATCACCAATCCCATGCTGCTTCGGCTTTCTTCCCTTCTCCCTTTTCGCAGGCGGCTATTTTAACTGTGGATGGGGTGGGGGAATG
>JALWDQ010000982.1:0-2043 GCA_027039625.1 Calditrichia bacterium
TGAGCTGCGATTCCCAGGCCAAACGAGCACTTACGTTGTGGGTGAAATCCTGGGTCTTGTTTCCATCCATATGGCAGGTTGTACATACTGGCGATTCGAACGGAATTTGGGCATGATTTCGACTGTCATAACCCAGATCCCAGTTTTTCCCTTTGGCCTTAAAGATATTTCCGTGCTTGGATTCCAGATAGATTTCGATATGGGGATGGTCGGGACCCATATGGCATTCGCCACAGGTTTCTGGCTGACGCGCTACCTCGATGCTGAACGAATGTTTGGGATGGCACACATCGCATTCTCCCACGCTTCCATCGGGCCAGATATTTCCAATCTGGTGGCACTCTTCGCAGCCGTGTTTGGTGGCAATGGGGAACTCAAATACGGCACGGTCAGCATTCTTAATCAGCCAGAACTGATGGGCGTGTTTACTTTCTTCGAATTCCTTCACTTCCTGCTTGTGGCAACGGGCGCAATCCTTTGGAGTGGGATGGCGACCAATCAGAATATCGCTTTCCGGACAACGCTGAGCATCAAAATCACCTTCTTTCGCTTCGTGGCATTCGTAACAGCCAATTCCCATTACCGCATGCTTACTCTCTTTCCAGGCATCAATCTGCTTCACGGCAATGCCCTTTTCTTCGTGGCAGGTAATACACTTCTGGGTCTTAGCATCAATCTCAATCTCCGGCTTATATTCGCGCGATTTTTTCATCTCCATACCCGCAACGATGATAAGGGCCACAATGAGAAGCGTACTGAAAATACCGATCAACCATTGTTGGGCTTTAATTGTGTCCATAACTCCTCCTCTATATTGGTCAAATCCGTGATTTATTTTTCTTAATTAAGCAGCAAACATTTCCCAAATGGTCATTCCTACAGTAATGATGAGGGTTAAACCACCCACAGCAAAGGCCCACAAGCGGCGTTTGTTCTCCGTTTTAGCCACGATGGGATCAATAAAGGGCCAGAACATCATCAGCACCAGGAACAAACCGGTAACGATAATTCCCACATTCAAAGGCACCAGCTTCAGAAAGCGGTACATGGGGAAGAAATACCATTCCGGTTTAATATGAAGCGGTGTTACTGCAGGATTAGCCGGTTCCCCCAGACCGGGAGGAAGAATAATGGTAAACGTGCTCATTACCGTTAATAAAAACAGAGTAATGATAATAATTTTGTAGAAGTGATGGGGATAGAAGGAATAATATCCTTTTGGGAACCCCTCCGGTTGCGAGACACCATGCAGACGCAGAATAATGATGTGGAGACTGATGAAGAAAATAATCAGTGGCGGAAGCAGACCCACATGAATCGTAAAGAAGCGCGTAAGTGTATTGGCCGATACCTCCTCGCCACCACGCAGGAACGTTAACAACCAGGTACCAATAAGGGGAACCTGCTTAATCATATTCGTTCCCACTGTGGTTGCCCAATAAGAGAGCTGGTTATAAGTCAACGAATAGCCAGTAAACGAGAACGTGAGAGTGAGTAAGAAGAGGATAACCCCAATCATCCAGTTTAATTCGCGGGGTTTGCGGTAAGCCCGGGTAAAGAACACGCGAGTAATGTGTAGCAACAGGGCAATTACCATAAGATTAGAACCCCAGCGGTGGAGCCCACGAATCCAGAAGCCTAACCGCACATCTTCGGTAATATGGCGCACACTTTCGTATGCCATCTCGGGAGAGGGAACGAAATAGAACGTAAGCAGAATTCCGGTAATTACCTGAATCGCAAAAATGATTAGCGGTGTAGCTCCGGAACAATACCACCACTTTTTCATGTGGAGCGGGATGGGCTCTTTGATGAAAATCTTTTCGTTAATTTCCACGAACTTGTCGTAATCGATGGGAAAACGCTCTTTCAACCATTCCTTTACACTCATGCCCATGGCCCCCCTGGTTTTTCTTGAACTTGGATATAAACCAGCTTGCCTTCTTTTACCACTTCAAACTGATCCAGCGGTCGCGGTGGTGGCCCACTGATGACGTTACCATGTTTGTCGTAAACCCCTTTGTGGCAGGGCCAGTAAAAGCG
>JALWDQ010000983.1:0-2042 GCA_027039625.1 Calditrichia bacterium
GGCTTTTCTGGTGAGCCTGGTGACGTTTTTGCTCTCGCTCCCCATTTTCTACTACTTCGACGGTTCCAAAAGCGGAATGCAATTCGAAACGGTCAAAAGCTGGATTCCCACCATAGAAGCGCAATTCCACACCGGTGTGGACGGAATCAGCATTTTGTTGTTCATGCTGACCACCTTCATCATGCCGCTGGCGATTCTCTCTTCCTACAGTGCCATTACCACCCGGGTAAAGGAATACATGATTGCTATGCTCTTTCTGGAAACCGGCATGCTGGGGGTGTTTATTTCGCTGGATTTGTTGCTCTTCTATGTTTTCTGGGAAGTGATGTTAATCCCCATGTATCTGCTCATCGGGGTGTGGGGCGGGCCGCGCCGGATTTACGCCGCTGTGAAGTTCGTCCTTTACACCATGGTCGGTTCGGTGCTGATGCTGGCGGCAATCCTGTACCTCTACTTCATGTACCATAATTACACCGGTGTTTACACTTTCGATTTAACCAAAATTTACGAATTATCCATTCCCTTTAATATTCAGTACTGGCTGTTCCTGGCGTTTGCCCTGGCATTTGCCATTAAGGTGCCCATATTCCCCCTGCACACCTGGTTGCCCGATGCCCACGTGGAAGCACCCACCGCCGGTTCGGTGATTCTGGCCGGGGTGTTGCTGAAGATGGGAACCTATGGTTTCCTGCGGTTTAATCTACCGCTGTTCCCTCAAGCAACGGCCTACTTTACGCCTCTCTTTTTCGTTCTGGCCGTGATTGGTATTCTGTACGGAGCCTGGGTCGCCATGGTACAGCACGATATTAAAAAACTGGTGGCGTACTCTTCCGTGGCTCACCTGGGGTTTGTCATGCTGGGAATTTTTGCCCTTACCGTGGAGAGCGTCCAGGGCGGCATCATTCAAATGGTGAACCATGGGCTTTCTACCGGGGCGCTCTTTTTGGCGGTGGGAATGATTTACGAGCGCCGCCACACCCGGCAAATCGCCGATTTTGGGGGCATCAGTAAAGTGATGCCGGTTTTCGCTACCCTGTTCCTGATTGTGTGCCTCTCTTCGCTGGGACTTCCCGGAACCAACGGTTTCATCGGGGAATTTCTCATTCTGCTGGGCACCTTTCAGGTAACCAAAACATTTGCCGTGCTGGGTACCGCCGGAATCATCTTCGCTGCTGTCTATCTGTTGTGGATGTACCGTCGGGTGATGTTTGGCCCGCTTACCCATGAGGAAAATAAAAGTTTGACCGATCTCAACGGTCGGGAAATTGGTACATTGCTGGCAATTATTTTGTTCATTTTCTGGATTGGATTTTTCCCCCGCACCTTTATGAACAAAACCGAAGCAACGGTGGTCGATCTGATATCGCGGGTGAAAAAAGCACAGACGGTATTGCAGGTCTCACCGCAAAAACCGATGTTGGGGAAGGCAGCGGAATTTTCCCAACAGAGTAATCAATAACCGTTTCAAAGGGTCTGATTGGAGGAATAGCATCCATGTCGGTGAATATTGGACTAACGGATTTTCTGGGAATACTACCGCAGGTAATTCTGTCGCTTTTTGGTGTTTACCTTATGGTGCAAAGTGTGTTTGTAAGGAATATTAACCGCAAGGTCGTGGCCTACCTGGGTTTGCTGGGAATTGGACTGGGCATTATTGGCAATTTGTTTCTGGTAGGGCAGGAAGGTGCGGTTTTTAATGATATGATTCGCGTGGATCGTCTTACGGTCGTGCTCAATTTTCTTTTTCTTACTACTGCGGGCTTTAGTTTACTAATGACCATCAGTTACAACGATTTTGTGGAAACCGAATTCATCGAATTCACTCCTCTGATGCTCTTTGCCACGGTGGGAATGATGTTCATGGGAGCTGCCAACCACTTGATGATTATTTTTCTGGGACTGGAAACCATGTCCATTGCCCTGTACGTCATGGCCGGATACCGACGAACCAACCGCTTCTCTCTGGAAGCTTCGCTGAAATATTTCCTGCTGGGCTCGTTTGCCAGCGGATTTCTGCTGTACGGAATTGCCCTGCTGTACGG
>JALWDQ010000984.1:0-6287 GCA_027039625.1 Calditrichia bacterium
GAGAAAGCACTGTGGGAAGAAAGAGACGGGGAAGCTTTCACCGGGGATTTAGACGTTTTCAGTTCCGGTGCCAGTAAAATCATCTCCGGGGTGCTCCAGCGGAAGGGTAGATACCCGTTTCCCGTTTCCGCCAGCGTCAGCTGATGGCTGAGAGCTGGCGTGGCCGGGACCGTCTCCCTTTTGGTTGCTTGAGCCGCGAGTGCTTTATCCCCGTTACTCGCCAGAAGAGCTGCTTTGCTCGCTCTGGATGGCACTTTGTTTTTTTCAGGTGAAACATTAGTGGCTACAGGTAAAGTATATTCTTCCACATAATTTTCCAGGACGGAGAAATTCATTCCTTCCATGGGCAGGCGGATGGTGTAACCCCGGGGGACATAATTCCAGCCCCGCCATACCCGGTGGGTGTAGGCGGGATTGAGTTGTTTCAGGGTATCCAGGGGGATATTCAGGCGGCGTGCCAGATTGGGGAGTTTAACGGCGCGCTTCAGTCGGTATTCAATACTGCGGGGGAGGGGAATCGGTTTTACATTGGGGAAATATTTTTCCCGATGGCGCATAATTTCCACCACCGCCAGAAATTCCGGGTAGAAATTCCGGGAAGCAAAACCGAAGCGACGATGTCGGAATTCTTCGCGAATTTTCAGATAATCTCCCTTGACCCTCTTTTTTGCTTTTCGGATGCCCGCTACGCCAAAATTGTAGGCTGTGAGCGCCAGAGCCCAGTCACCCAGCTCCTGGTAGTTGTATTTCAGTAATCGGGCGGCGGCGCGGGTGGAAACAAACGGGTCCCGCCGCTGGTCGATGGTGCGATTGACCTTCATGTAGAGGCGTCCGGTGGAACGCATGAACTGCCACATTCCAACGGCCCCCACCCGGGAACGGGCGTGAATGTTAAAGGAAGATTCCACATGGGGCAGGTAACATAGCTCCTCCGGTAAATCTTCTTCCTGAAATATTTTCCGGAGGTACGGCAAATACGCCAGCGAGCGACGAACCCCTTCCCGGAACGTTTCCCGCATGCCCTGCTGAACCCGAACCTGGTGGGAGAGCATCCGGAGATTCACTGGTGTGGCTTGCTTCCCCAGAAGCTTCTGGATATACCGCTCGAAAGCCGTTAGAGTATCCCCCTGTTCCAGCTTGCGAGCCATTCCAAACAGAGTGCGCTCTATTTCTTTTTTGATGCGGCGCATCTGTTTTTCCCGGTTCTCCCGCTTTATGGTGGAATCGAATGTGACCAATCGATACACAATTTTTAGATTTTCGCTGTCGTGCACGATGTACTGGTTGGTGTGGTACCGGGTAAACACCTGAATCCAGAATTGAACATCCGGATTCAGTTCCTGTCGGTAGGGCCATTCACCGGCTTGGGCAGCCAGCGCTGCGGCCAGCAACCCGACAAGAAAAAATGTCCTTACCTGCTCCCTCATCGGAGTCCCTTCCCCTTTGCCATTTGGTATTCACTGCAAATTAAACACAATTTCCTTCTCAATGCAAAAGGTATCCGGCTCGTTCCGGGCTCTCTTCAATAAAATCGGAAGTTCTTAAGAAAAAATTTAGCATCTCGGAGAAAGAAAATAAAAAAGGGGAGGTTCCGAAAAAAGTGTACTGGTTGGATGCGCAGTATTCTACTTGAAACGGACGCTATCTGCTCACTTGCAGAGCCCTGGAAGCATTAACCACGAATAACACGAATAATCACGAATGAAAAACAAGGAAAAAATCAGGTTGTGAATAAAATTTCTTAATTATTTGGAATTTGATTCTTTTTGTTTGTTATTTGGAATTTGTTATTTGTTAATAGGGATTTGGAATTTGGAATTTTGTTTGTGATTTGGGATTTGTTGATTGGAGTTTGTTTCAATAATAAAGATATTTTTTGACCGGATACTCCAGGTGGTCGGAATAGACTTTTAGGATTTAAAAGCTATCGGCTGGCAGAGTACGAGGCCACGGAGTGGCCGACAGAACTTAGCCCATGGCCTTCAGCCATGGAAAAGATTTAACCACGAATCACACGAATTAGCACGAATAAAAAATATCGAAAAATTAGGTTGGAAAAAGAAACTACAATATTATTTAAGATTTGAAATTTGAGAAATAGAGACAACCCCAAAAATGGAGCCCTGAAATGGAGACACTGAGTGAACAGAGAATTTTGAATAGGATGGATTCGTGCAGATTTATGGTGTGAATACTTTGCTTCTGTTTAAAAATAAATCACTTCCCCTGGCAGGATACGAGGCCACGGAGTGGCCGACAGATGTTAGCCCATGGCCTTCAGCCATGGGAAAGGGAAATCCCACACCCACCGTTTATGAGTCCCGCAGGGACGACAGAAATAATTTTGAATTAAGAATTTTTAATTGTATGGGTTCGTGCAAATTGGCATAATTTGGTGCAACGAAACAAAACAATTTTCCTGCAGAAATAATACAATAAAGATGCAAAAAAGGTAAAAATAAAACATTATTTCATCAAGAGTGCGAAGCACTCACACAGGATTAGCACAGGGCTTTTTTAAATGAAAAATGAAAAATGTAAAATGTAAAATTGAAGTTTGTGCCAATAATTTGAAAAGATATTTTTTGACTGGATACTTCAGATAGTCGGAATAAACTCTCTGGATTCAAAAAAATAATCAGCTAGCACGGAAAGAGGCCACGAAGTGGCCGAATGATATTAGCCCATGGCCTTCAGCCATGGGAATGGGAATTCCTCAGGAGTGCGAAGCACTCACACAGGATTAGCCCAGGGCGAAGCCCTGGTAATAAAGACCACGCCAAAAATGGAGCCCTGAAAGGGCGAAACAATACTGAAATTATTAGAACCACGAATTAAAAGAATTGATATTTGCCTACGAATCACACGAATGGACACGAATTAAAAATAATTGATTGCTGGAAATTGTTCTTTGGTATTTGTGTTTTGTGATTTGGAATTTCATCCTCTGTATCTTAGGAGGCATTATTCATCCACTATTTCAATGCATCCTAATTTACTGCTTTAGAGATTCTTCGCTCCGCTGGCACTTCGCTCAGAATGATAGGGAGTGGGAACGGTTCGGTCATTCCAAACCCCACTGGATGCGATTTTTATCTGTCATTCTGAATCCCGCCAGATGCGCATTGGCGTCAACTTAAGAAATGTAGAAAACACTGGACTCCACCCTTTTCTTCTATTAAATTTCTCCCATGAATGGTGTAATTAAATCTAATGGAAAGATAGTTTCTCCATCTGATATCGAATTAATTAATTCGCTTATTGAGCAAAATAAGAACTGGACCCGGACTCGTCTTTCCAGAGAATTATGCAAAATCTGGGACTGGCGAATGCCTAATGGTCAACTTAAAGATATGGCTTGCCGATCTTTATTGCTTAAGTTACATCGCTTGGAATTAATCCATCTGCCTGAACCTCTCCACGATGGAAGAAATCATTTGCGCAACAAAACCTCAAAAATACTTCAAATCGATTATAGCACTTTTCCCATAAATACCAGACTAAAAGAAATCCTACCATTAACTTTTAAAATAGTTAATGAGACAGAAGAAGTACTACTCTTTAAAACACTTCTTCACAATCATCATTACCTGGGATACAAAGGCACTGTTGGCGAGCATTTAAAATACCTGGTTTTTGATAATCGGCTAAGACCGATTGCTGTACTTTTATTCGGTTCAGCAGCCTGGCGATTAGAAGATCGTGACCAATTTATTGGTTGGGATGATGAGACCCGTCAGAGGAATCTTTTCTATCTTACCAATAATATGCGTTTTTTAATTTTACCATGGGTAAAAGTCCCCAATTTAGCCAGTCATATTCTCTCTCAAATTGCCCGTCGTATTCAATCGGATTGGATAGAAAAATACAACCATCCCATCGTTATGTTGGAAACTTTTGTTGAAATTAATCGCTTTAAGGGTACCTGCTATAAAGCTGCCAATTGGATTTATGTAGGTAAAACTAAAGGTCGTAGCCGCAATGATCGTTATTCCACTCTTCATGTGCCTATCAAAGATATTTATCTTTTCCCTTTAACGCCCAATTATCATGAAATTTTATTAAACTGAAAGGAGATTGTGCCATGTTAAAAAAACTCTAATTCATTTTAATACCCTCCGGAAAAGCGATATCGAAAAACTGGCTCGAAATAGCCAGGCCATCATTAGAACACCCCGAAAAATAGACCCGATTTATTTAGTTATTGCCATTATTCACTCTGCCTTACATTCGGCCAATTCTCTGTCCAACATCTCAGCAAATATTGCTAGTTTTATTAATAAAACCGTTTCTAAACAAGCCGTCCATAAAAGAATAAATAGCGCTTTTGTAAATTTTCTTCAAGCTCTGCTGGCTCTAGCCATTATGAAGAAGACTAAATCAGCTATTAAACACAATTCGAACCTTTTCAAACATTTCAAAGATGTTGTTATTCAAGATTCAACCAACATCTCCTTACACGAGCAGTTAGTATCCTATTTCCCGGGATCAAAAAATAGTGTCGAGAAAAGTTTTGCCTCCCTTAAAATTCAGGTCATATTTAGTCTTTTAAGGGAACGATTCCTCCACTTTTTCTTAACCCCTTTTACTGCCAATGACCAAAGTCAAGCCAACATAATCTTCAAATATGTTTCCAAAGGGTCTTTAATTATTAGAGATTTAGGTTACTTTACGCTGGAATGTTTAAAGAAGTTAAATGACTCCGGTATCTATTTTTTGTCACTTCTACGACAAAATACCAATATATATGATGCAAAAACCAAGAAACAGATAGACCTGGCCCGTCTTTTGAAAAAAAAGAACTTCCTGGATATGGAGGTCATCGTGGGCAAGAAAACACCGGTAAAGGTACGACTTATTGCTTTGCCTGTTGACGAAAAAACCGCACAAAAACGTAGAGTGAAAGCCAAACACGACAGAGACAAAAGGTTGAATCATAGCAAAAAATACCTTTTCCTTCTGGGCTGGACTATTTTTATCACTAACGTCCCTGAAGATATCTGGAGCGCCCCGGATGCTTTGAGTGCTTATCGAATGCGCTGGCGAATCGAAATTATTTTTAAAACCTGGAAAAGCGCTTTCCATATCGATAAAATTTCTTCCCCTTCAAAAAATATGGTGCTGTCCTACATTTTTTCTATGCTAATTTTCATTACTCTCTTTACTTTAAATATTTATGACCTCCTTTTATTTATGATTAAAAACAAAAATCTTTCGGTTCAAATTAGCCTGCTTAAATTAGCTCACTTCATAACAAATACCGGGCTAATCCTTTTTGCTTTAACTTATCCTGAAATGTTTTTGGAAAAATATTTTGACCGAATAACTTATTATTGCACCTATGAAAAACGTAATGATCGAATCAATTACTTTCAATTACTGGGATATTAAGTTGACGCCAATGCGATCCGTCGGGAAGAAGTCCCGATCCGTCGGGATGAATTACGATCCCGACGATCGGCCTTCCCAGGCCTCCTCGGGATTCCGGCCATCCTTGGCCGGAAGGCCATCTCCATCTCAGCATCTCCTCTCAATCTTCTCTTGAGCCCATGGATGGGCGAAAGCCCGAGCTCCCGGATGGGTTAAGCGGGGGCTTGAGTACAGGGATGTACGAAATCCCGTTTTACGGGATGATTTGCGGGGCTATTCAGACCAGCCAAGCATTTAGAATCCATCGCCAAGGAAACGCCGAAGTGGTCTCAATCCCCTCTGATTTGCGGGGCTATTCAGACAGTATTTAAAGGCTCAAGCCCCACAGCAAGCCCCACAGCAGTCTCAATCCCCTCTGATTTGCGGGGCTATTCAGACGAGGGGAATACGAGGATTAGTGTGTAGAAACTTGCAGTCTCAATCCCCTCTGATTTGCGGGGCTATTCAGACTCAAGAAAAGCTGGAGGAAATTCTGGGCAACAAACATTTTAGTCTCAATCCCCTCTGATTTGCGGGGCTATTCAGACTGTGGTGACCGTTTTCAAGGAGGGCTCGTTTTAAAACCGTCTCAATCCCCTCTGATTTGCGGGGCTATTCAGACAGTCCCCTTGTAACCCACGCTATTCCATAAGCTACAGGGGCATTTGCGAAATTAACCCGATTTTCACCCCCTTTTCCCGTCTCAAAATGAGAAAATCGCACGTAAGTTGTTGTTTTTATATGTGCGTAGAGAAAATTTTCGTAAACCCTTGTTTTTACTGAACTTTTACTCCAGCGCACGTTTTCACCCGATTAATTTCGCAAACCAGTTCTCTATCTCGTTGTATTATAAGAAATTAAATCACATGATGCAAGGA
>JALWDQ010000985.1:0-6286 GCA_027039625.1 Calditrichia bacterium
GACCAGGTGTTCCACCAAACCCCGTTTCTGCCACCCCAATACTCGATCGTTCAGATATAATGCATCTAAAAGCAAATATTTGAGCTTTACCTCAGCGTCCCCAAATAGTTGCTGACGCTCCAACAAACGTTGACTGCTTAATAATTCTTTACCACGTTTACCTGCGGGCTCTGCATCAATTCCGCTCACAGAGTCCTCTGGAGAGGAGCGGTACCCAATAACAACATATCTCCCCATCGAGTCATTAACCCAATACCACTGTAATAACGATGTCCCAGAACAGTGCCATCCAGATAGCCAATAGGCTGAAGAAGACCTTCCTTTATAAGTTGAGCCGCAACATGGTAGTTTATTCTCCGCAAATCGTTACTTTCAATATCCTTCAAACGTTCAGTAACACGGGTATCACTTCCGCAGGATCCCTATGGGAAAATACAGTGTGTCGATAGCAGGAATTGCGAAATCAATTCAAATGAAACAAGCGCTTAACCCCTTCTAATCGCCCCCATTGGTCACTCTGCAACAGACTCCGGTTACCTTTAACAGCACTGAAAAACAAAAACCAGAACAGAAGATAATTCGGTTTGATATGACTTGCCGAGGTATTAAGTGCTCGTGTGCCCGAATCCAGATCAAAAGACTTGCAAAAATGAAAAAAACCTTTTAATTTAATATCTAGTATGGATTTTCCTCCTCAGGTTTTAGTTTCTCATAAAATTTAACCTGAGGAGGTTTTTTATTGCAACTTTTTTAACCGGGCATCGGGAATTTCTAAGGAACTTCCAGCAAGTCAAATGAAATTTCCAGAACCTGCAGGGTTACCCTATATGAGTAAATTAACCTGGCCCTCGCCTAAATTTCCCAAATGGCCCCGACCCACATCCTCGCCTCCCCTATTAAAATAAAAAAGGGGAAACATGCCTGTTCCCCCTTCTTCTCTTCATCCATTTTAGGTGCGGTTAGAAATCGCCGAATTTAATGCCCTGTGCCAGGGGCAGCTCGTGTCCCCAGTTAATGGTTACCGTCTGGCGGCGCATGTAGGCTTTCCAGGCATCGGAACCGGATTCTCGACCTCCACCGGTATCTTTTTCACCACCAAAAGCACCACCAATTTCGGCACCGCTGGTTCCCATGTTCACATTGGCAATTCCGCAATCCGAACCTTCGGGACCCAGGAAGTATTCAATTTGATGCAGATTGGTGGAGAAAATAGCGGAAGAGAGTCCCTGACTGACGCCGTTGTGCAGCCGAAGCGCTTCTTCCATGGTTTTGTATTTCATCACGTACAGAATGGGAGCAAATGTTTCGTGCTGAACAATGTCGTAATGATTTTCCGCTTCGGCGATGCAGGGACGGACGTACAAACCGCCGGGATATTGCTCGCCTTCCAGCACCTCACCACCGTAAAGAATTTTTCCACCTTCTTTTTTAAGCTGATCCAGCGCTGCCTGCATGGTTTCCACCGCCGCTTTATCCACCATCGGTCCCATTAAAATACCCTCTTCCAGCGGGTTGCCAATGGTAATCTGTTTGTAGGCGTTAATGAGCTGCTCGATGAATTTGTCGTAAATGCTTTCGTGAATGATTAAACGGCGGGTGGTGGTGCAGCGTTGCCCGGCTGTACCTACGGCAGCGAACAACACGGCTCGTAACGCCATATCCAGATTGGCGGTTTCGGTAATGATGATGGCGTTGTTGCCGCCCAGCTCCAGAATGGTCTTGCCCAGACGTTTGCCCACGGTGGTGGCTACCCGGCGTCCCATGGGGATGCTTCCCGTAAAGCTGATGAGCGGGACGCGTTTGTCTTCCAGAAGCTTTTGACCCACCGTGGAACCGGGACCAATCAGGGTGTTGAAAATGCCCTTGGGTAAACCTTCGCGCTGGGTCACCTGATCTACAATGTTCTGAATGGCGATAGCGCAAAGGGGCGTCTGGCTGCTGGGTTTCCAGATCATCACATCCCCGGCAACCGCCGCAATCAGGGCATTCCATGACCACACCGCTACCGGAAAATTGAAGGCCGTGATGATGCCGATGGGCCCCAGCGGAAGCCACTGCTCGTACATGCGATGTTTGGGGCGTTCGCTCTGGATGGTCAGTCCGTAAAGCTGGCGACTTAAACCTACGGCAAAGTCGGCAATGTCGATCATCTCCTGCACTTCGCCCAGGCCTTCGGGCAGGATTTTCCCCATTTCCAGGGTAACCAGCTTCCCCAGCGGTTCTTTGTATTTCCGCAATTCCAGACCAATCAGCCGGACAATCTCTCCCCGTTTAGGAGCCGGAATGTTGCGCCATTCCAGAAAGGCTTCCTGGGCTTTCTGAATAATGGTCTCGTAATCGTCCGGTGTGGCTTCGTGCACTTTGCCAATCACCTCTCCGGTAATGGGGGTGCGGGATTCCAGAATGCGTCCCTGGTCGTTGCGAATCCATTCGCCGTAGCTGGCACCGTAATTGACTTCTTCAATTCCCAGATCCTTCAAAAAGGACATGTCGATGTTCATGGATGAGCCTCCAATTGTTTTTAAGTTCAGTAATTGCTCAAAATTAGGATGATAGAAGAAAATTATCAATTGGAAAAAAAGAAACCTTGGTGAGGGAGAGTCCTTTATTCTGCAGAAGAAGAATCGGGCAGCACATTGGTGCTTTTCCCCAGGAAACGCACAATTAAAAACAGCACAATTGTGCCCAGAACCAGCACCCACCAGTCGCTCCAGCCAAATCCCACGGGTACGTAGCCCAAGAAGCTGGCGACCAGCGCCACGGTTAAGGCGTACGGTAGCTGGGTGCGCACGTGATCGATATGGTCGGCACCAGAGGCCATACTGGACATGATGGTCGTATCCGAAATGGGTGAGCAGTGATCTCCAAAGGTGGCACCTGCCAGTACGGCGGCAATGGTGCTCAAAATTAATTGATTGGTGTGGGTGAGGGTTAGAGCATGTTCTGCTGGAAATTTATATGCCAGTGGGATGGCAATGGGCATCAGAATGGCCATGGTGCCCCAGGAAGTGCCGGTGGCAAAGCTAATGATGGCAGCGGTAAGAAAAGTAATGAGGGGTAACCAGTGCGGGGTGAAAAAATGCCGGGTGAGGTGAATTACATAATCGGCAGTGAAAAGCTCCTGGCAGATGTTCCCAATTGCCCAGGCGCTGGTGAGAATAATCCCTGCCATGACCATGGAACGAATTCCCTTTACCCAGGCCTCCATGGCCTGATGAAGCGTCAGCAGGCGCTGGCTCAGTGCCAGTAAAATGGCAGTAATGGAGCCCAGAAAGGAGGCCCACATCAACACGGCAAAGGAATTGGAATTGCCCACAATCAGGCTGATTTGCCGAATCCACCCGACATTCTGAAGAGAGGCAGTGCCATCGGGGAGGTTGTGGTAACCGGTGTAAATTAATCCCAATGCTACGGTCAGGATGACGACACCGATGGGGATAAACGCATTGTACCAGCGTTGGGGAATATGTTTTTCCTCTTCCACTTCCGTAGCCGTGAGGTCTGCCAGCGGCATGGCACCGGCACGGAGTACCGCACCGCTCCGCCGGGCGCGCATTTCGGCACGGTACATACTGCCAAAATCCCGCAATAGCCAGGCTACAAAAAATCCGAAAATCAGTGCGTAAATGGGATAAAAATTGTAAGGAATGGTTTTTATGAAGGTAATGTAAGCATTGTCCGGGATGTTCAGCAGGCGAAACGATTGATTAATCAAGCTAATTTCGTATCCGATCCAGGTGGAAATAATGGCGATGTTCGCCACCGGTGCGGCGGTGGAATCCACCAGATACGAGAGCTTCTCCCGACTGATGCGCAGTCGATCCGTAAGGGGACGCATGGTGTTACCGACGATGAGGGTGTTGGCGTAATCGTCGAAAAAGATCAGGACGCCCATCGCCCAGGTTGCCAATTGACCGTGTCGGGCGTTGTTGGCATATTGGGCTAATTTTTCCACGATTCCGCGGGTTCCTCCGGAACGGGTAATTACCCCCACCATGCCTCCCAGAACCAGGCTGAAAATGAGGATGGAAATCCGCTCCGGATCCGCTACCGCCTGCACAATCGCTTCGTCCAGGGTGTGCAGAAATCCCAGTATGGGATTGAAATGGTAAATAAACGTGACTCCCAGCCAGATGCCGGAAAAGAGTGCCACAATGACCTGCCGGGTGAGCAGCGCCAATAAAATGGCCAGCAAGGGAGGTAAAATGCTGAACCAGCCGGGAATGGCTCGCAGGGAAAAGTCCTCCCGAAATTCCCCCAGTTCTACCGTTAAGAAATGTCTTCCCCGGTTTGGGAGGGAAAGACGAACCTTTAGGGTTTTTTCCGGGTGCAAAAGGGAAGGAACAAACTCTCCTTCCGTCAGTACTTCCCCCGAGCGGGAATCCCGAATGTGGTAAACTACCCGTTGAGAATCGAAGCGAGCCAGAAACCAGGGAGCCGGATGAATTGAAAGCGAAAACTCTATATCCTGCAAAACAATGCGAGGGGATTGCAGGCGAAATGCCGAGGTTGGGGAACTGCTTCCTGAAAGAGGGAAAAGCAGAAACACTGCGAAAATTCCGGCCCAGAGGAGTCGTTTCATGAATCAAAGATAAAATTGAATGGTAAAAAAGTAAAGTTTCAAATGGATTTTGTTGAAGAAGGAAACAGGAACAAAGCCGGGTTAACGATTCAACTTTTTTCTGCTATTCCGATAATATTCAAGATATTGAAAAACAGAGAACCATAACATCCGGTGCATACGTATTTAACCCATAGCGATATATGTCATTCCCGGATCGAGGATTTAGCGGATAGGTTTAAAAATAGCAGGAATCTGTTGGTTTTGTTATGAGCAAGAGAAAGCAATTCTCGTTGCTCCATTATCCCGGAGAAAAGAGAGGGGTTTGTGATGAATGTCACCAATTTCTTTTCGGGAAATGGTTTTAATGGTTCCATACATCTCAAAGATTAAAACACGGAGGTAACCATGACACGCTTTACATCCTGGATGTTGTTAGTGCTTGTTCCTGCCTTTCTGTGGGCAGGATTAACCTTTCAGAAAACCTTTGGCGGGCTGGATGCGGATGTCGCATACGGTGTGGCAGAGTTGCCGGACGGCAATTATCTGATTGTGGGTTACACCCAATCGTTTAATGGGGTAGGCCTGGATGGGTACATGGTAAAAATGTCTCCCCATGGCACTGCCATCTGGGAGAAAACTTACGACACCGGGATTTATGAATTGTTCCATGGTTGTGCGGCAACTTCGGATGGCGGGGCAATGATAGTGGGGTACCAGAAGTTACAGGAGAACGACCCCAAAGACTTGCTGCTGGTGAAAATTAATGCCCAGGGAGCCGTGCAGTGGAGCAAAACGTATGGAGGCAGTGACAACGATTCCGGCTGGGACATTGCCCCTACACCGGACGGAAATTTTGTTATTTCCGGTACTACGGCTTCCTTTGGTCACGGCGGAAAGGATGTGTGGGTGCTGAAAGTGGATGCCAACGGAGATACGCTGTGGACGGCAACTTTTGGTGCCAGTGGGGACGATGAAGGGCGTGCCTGCGCGGTAGATGCCAGCGGGCACATCTACGTTTCCGCCAAGTCTTATCTGCTTTTTTCTCCGGATATGTACATGATTCAGGTCAACCCGGACGGTTCGACCGGTTGGCTCAAATCCATTTCTTCCAGCGGCTGGACGGAAGGGTATGGCGTGTGTGTGGCCGGAAACGAACCGGTGTTTGCAGGTTACGGATATTGGGGAAGCGGTTACAGCCACGACTTTTTTATGGTTCACCTGAATGCCGCGGGAGATACGGTGTGCACGTTTCACGGCGGCGGCGGCGATGATGATTATGCCTTTTCCATCTATCCCACCTCGGATGGTGGTTTTATTATGGCAGGTAAAACCTTCTCCATGGGAGGCTGGGTAAAAGGAATGCTGATGAAGGTGAAGAACGGAAATGCCATCTGGATGGAAGCCTATGGAGGCGATGACGAAGATATTTTGTGGGATGTGATTGAAACCAGCGACCATTTTTATCTGGCAGTAGGTTCGACGGAATCCAGTGGTGCCGGTAATAGCGATGTGTTTGTGGTTAAAACCGATACTGCCGGGCAATTCTCGGGAATTGGCGCGGGAAATGTACCGTTTCCGCGGCAGTACGCGTTAAAACAAAATTATCCCAATCCCTTTAATCCCACCACTTACATTACCTTTACTCTTCCTACGGCTCAAACGGCACGCATCGATATTTACTCTGCACTGGGGCAGAAGATTGCCTCGCTGGGGAATCGGTTT
>JALWDQ010000986.1:0-2040 GCA_027039625.1 Calditrichia bacterium
TAAACACCAGTAAGATTGATTGTGACCATACAATTTTTCACCGATTTTACATCTTCTCCCCTTCAATCCAGCTCGAAGTATTAAAACAAAAAAGGCGGGAAAAAATCCCGCCTTCAACGCATCCGGTAAAGAGCTATTCCTCAAGCTTCTTCCGTGAAAAATACCAATCCACCACCTCATAGGGCTGTTTAACCCGTTCTTCAGCTTCCTGCTGGGTGGCGGGAGGAGGTACTATGACAGGATCTCCCGGATGCCAATTTTCCGGCGTTGCGACTCCGTATTCATCCGAAGTCTGCAACGCCTCCACCAGCCGCAGGATTTCATCAATGCTGCGACCGTTGGTTAAGGGATAGTAAACCATAGCTCGCAAAATCTGTCCGGGGTCAATCACAAACACAGCCCGCACGGCACTGGTGTCCGATGCCTGCGGATGCACCATCCCGTACAAACGGGCGACCTTCATATCCAGATCTGCAATCACCGGAAAAGGAATCTTCACTCCGAATTTCTCTTCGATATTGCGAATCCAGGCAATGTGGGAATAAATACTATCGATGCTTAATCCCACAACTTCCACATCACGCTTTTTGAATTCTTCATATTTTTTAGCAAAAGCAATAAACTCGGTGGTACATACCGGGGTAAAATCGGCAGGATGAGAAAACAACACCACCCATTTCCCTTTAAAATCCGAGAGGCTCAACGGACCTTTGGTGGTATTGGCCGTAAATTGCGGTGCCGGTTCATTAAGCCGGGGTAAACCCTGATATTCCTGCTGGACATTTTCCTGAACTTCGCTCATAATTTCCTCCTGTTGTGTTTGATTAACGTTTCAAGTTCATCATCCTGTTGCTTTAAAATAACTACTCTTGAGATTCATTTGCAACTAAAAAGTTACAAATAATAATCATTACTATTATAATATTAATCTTCCCTATCTTTTTCTCAATCATCATTTCTAAACATTGGCATCACAAAATTTCCCTGGTAGGAAAGGCAATTTGTTTTTTTGCTATTTGTATCCCTCCCCCATCTTGTTAAATTCCCTTTCCGTTTAATCATTGGAGCATCAGATGAATCCACTGTACAGCATGACCGGGTTTGCTTCCTTGCAAACCGAGTACAACCACAACGAAATCACCTGCGAAGTTCGGGCTTTAAACTCCCGGTATCTGGAAATCATTGTTCGGCTGCCGCGGGCCATTGCCGATCAGGAAAATGTCATTAAAGACATCATTCGCAAAAAAATCACCCGGGGGAAAATTTCTTTTAACCTGAGTTTTTCCTCATTAAACGGAGAATTGCAACACCTGATGATTGATCCCGAAGCAGTGAAATTGTACAAAAATTTGCTGGAACAAATCCGCGCCGCCGCCGGAATTGAACAGGAAATCACCCTGGATCATCTTCTTTTCTTTAAAGACATCATCACCTATCAAGAAGAAAGTCCGGTGGACGAAGAGTTGCTCCAGACTGTGTACCGTATTACCGAACAGGTGATGGAAGATTTGAACCGAATGCGGGCGAATGAAGGAGAAAACTTACGTCGGGATTTACTGGAACGGTTAACTCGGATCGAAACATTGACCCGGGAGGTTGCCGAATTGGGTGAAAAAAATCCCCGGCAGGAATTTGAACGATTATACAAACGGTTACTGGCGCTGTTAAATGAAGAAAAGATTGATCCCAACCGCCTGGAACTGGAATTAGCTCTGATTTCGGATAAAGTGGATATTACCGAAGAAACCATTCGTATGCAGAGCCATATTCAACTCTTTCGAGAAAACCTCCAAGCCGGTTCCCCCATCGGTAAAAAACTGAATTTTCTGCTCCAGGAGATGCATCGGGAAGCAAACACCATGAGCAACAAAGCCACTATGATCGAAATTTCTCACCGAGTGGTTAACATTAAAGAAGAAGTGGAAAAAATGCGGGAACAAATTCAAAACGTGGAGTAGGCAGGTAAAAGGGATTTTCCATGAATACGAAACATCACAACCCACCCTTATTAGTGGCATTTTCCGCCCCTTCCGGCGCTGG
>JALWDQ010000987.1:0-6277 GCA_027039625.1 Calditrichia bacterium
GCCAATGAGCTTGTATTCCTCCTCTAATAGCCGTATAATCGCATTGCGAAAACTGCGCTTGGGAATTGACTCGTAGCCCTTGTGTGACTGATTCTTCATCCCAACACCTCCTTGCCCTGCTTTTTTTTAGCAGGGTAAAGAGCCTTGAGCTGATCCAAGAGCTCATAGTACACCGGAGGCCACCCATCACCATCCTTATGCTTCTCAAATAAATCTAAATACTCTCGCGTCAGCTTCTCACTTTGATTTAAAAGCCGACTAATCTCTTTTACTTCTGTAATCCCCCGATCTAAAGTCAAGTCTAATTTTATGTGTAAATTCCTCTCTAAATTAGAGGAGCCAGCGGGGTAACCGGAATGGAGCGTAGCGGAATGACGGTTACCCCGCATACGCCAACTTAGGCCACTCCCGCTGTTTTTCTGTTTTTAACAAACTCATGGCAAGATACTTTCGTCCCGGAAGGGACAGAATGAATTTTGTTACAACTTAATCCCTTCCCTCAAAATCGGGCTTTAGCCTAAAATTGGGCTAAAACCCAAATAAATGAATAGTCCTAAATTTCTCAAGCTTCACGTAGGGATTCTGTGAATCACTAAAAAGGGAAGTGTATCTTAATCTTACGGGACATAGTCGTATTATTGATGTTACATCCGCACAAACATTTTCCCGGGGAGTTGTTGCACCAATCCCAGTAATTCCAGGGTGAGCAATTCGGAGAGAATCACCGATGGCGATTCCCGCAGATCCATCACCAGCCGGTCGATGTGCAGGGGATCGCCGGAGAGCCGATTCAGGATTTTGCGTTCCAGTTCGGTGAGGTTCTCGGGGAGTTCTCGTTCTGCCGGTTTGGATGGAGGAGATGCTCCCGCTGTTTTGGGAAGTTCCTCCAGAATATCCTCCACGTGGCGTACCAACTTCGCCCCCTGTTGAATCAGGCGATTGGTACCCCGACTACGGGGAGAGGTAATATTGCCGGGAATGGCAAACACCTCCCGATTGTGATTCAGTGCGTAGTAAGCGGTGATAAGGGCGCCGCTGCGTTCGCCGGCCTCTACCACCAGCGTTCCCAGTGCCAAACCGCTGATAATGCGATTGCGGCGCGGGAAGTTGACCGCATCGGGGCCGGTTCCCAGAAAAAATTCGGAGAGGAGCGCACCATGTTTGGGAATGCTTTCGTACAGGGAACGATTGTCCGCCGGGTAACAGCGATCCACTCCATTCCCCAGTACCGCCAGTGTTTCGCCGCCGGCCTGAATAGCCGTATGATGAGCTATGGCATCCACTCCCCGTGCCATGCCACTGACAATGGTAAAACCGTGGGAAACTAACTGGCGAACAATTTCCGAGGTGACCACCTTCCCGTAATTGGAAGGGGTGCGGGTACCCACTACGGCGATGGCCTGCCCATGCTCTGGCCGGATTGTTCCCCGATAAAACAGCACTACCGGCGGATCGGGGATGCGTTTCAGCAAAGCGGGATATTCCTCATCCCAGATGGTCAGGTAACGGACTTTCAATTTTTCGATACGCCGGAGTTGATCTTCCGCCTGCTGCAAATCGCCCCCGGTTTTGAGCTGCTCGGCCAGTTTGTAATCAATCCCTTCCACCTGCACCAGTTCCTGTACCGGTGCCTGCCGGATTTCCTCCACCGTACGGTACACCTGCATCAGCTTGCGAATCCGCCCCGGCCCAATATTGGGAATCGTGAGTAAATACAACAGGTCAAACAATTCCGGTTTGTGATCCTGAGATGCCATGTAAACGATCTAATCTGTTTCAGATAATAAACCTTTATGCTAATGAAATAGTTGAATATTCTTATTCATACATGGGTGCAACAATTCCACCAACCTGCCATTCTGAGCAAAGCGAAGAATCTCTCATGTACAGCAGTGCGAAGAATCTCGATACCCTGCGCCAGCAGAAGAAAGAATCTTTCCTGTGGTATCAGTTAGAAAAATCACAACATCCTTCCGGAAAAACCAGAAAATTTTTCCGGCCATTTTTCTATTTTAATGCACTGTGTTTTTTTGAATTTGTGAATTAGAACATTCGCGACGCATCCTATCGATACAGTCTCGCAGATACCTAATAGAATTTGCATCACTCCGGTTGATTCTGTGAAAGATAGACACCGGCAAAACAATCTGGATTTACTCGGGCTCATGGGCTGTTTCCGGATGGGCAGCCGCTACCTCTCCGGCGCGAATTTGCTGCAACTGATTCCACAACGCCCATTTCAACTCTTCCAGCCCTTCCCCCTGTACGGCAGAAATCCCAAACACCGGAAAATCGTACTCCGCCTGAATTTCGGGGAGAACATCTTCCTCCCACAGGTCTTTCTTGGTCAGTGCCAGCAGAGTGGGTTTTTGCACCAGGGTTTCGCTGTACTCTTTTAGTTCGTTATAGAGCACGCGGAAGGTTTCCGGTACCGAATCGGTGGTGGGATCAATTAAATAAAGCAACACCCGGGTCCGTTCGATATGCCGCAGGAATTGCAACCCCAGTCCCTTACCCTGATGCGCTCCTTCGATGAGCCCGGGAATATCGGCCATCACAAAGCTTTTCATCTCGTCCAGGCGCACAATACCCAGATTAGGTTGCAGGGTGGTAAAGGGATAATCGGCAATGCGCGGGTGGGCAGCAGAGACGCGCGAAAGCAGGGTGGATTTACCGGCGTTGGGTTTGCCCACCAACCCCACATCCGCAATCAGTTTCAATTCCAGCACCAGCCAGCGCTCTTCCCCGGGTTCTCCCACTTCCCACTCCCGCGGTGCCTGGTGGGTGGGGGTGGCAAAATGGGCATTACCACGTCCGCCCCGACCCCCACGCGCCGCAATAAATTCCTCCCCCGGACGGGTAAGGTCTGCCAGCACCCTGCCGCTCTCGGCATCCTTTACCACGGTTCCCGCCGGTACGCGGACCACAATATCCGCTGCCGCCCGACCATGCCGTTTCTTCCCCATCCCGTGCTGGCCATGCTTTGCCACATAGTGGCGCTTGTATTTGAAATCAATCAGAGTGTGCAAATGGGGATCTACCCGCAAAATGATGTGGCCACCCCGGCCGCCATCACCTCCATCGGGACCGCCTTTGGGCACGTGCTTTTCCCGACGAAAACTGCACGCACCACTTCCCCCCTGACCACCTTTTACATAAATTCTGGCATAATCAACAAACATTTTAAACAAAAATCTCTTTTAATTGAGTGGAAAAATATTACCGAAATTGTTTTCCCAAAGCAAGAAGATTTATTCAGAGCTAAAACGCATCACCACCGATTCGGTTCCCCAATCAGAGCGAAACAGTTTCGCCCAATGGCATCATTGGGGATTACTCCTCCAGTTGCAAAATAATTCCCGAGTGCCCGGATTTCATCCAGACGTCAATTTATGAAACAAGGGAAGGGATGAAGGGGATTAAATTATTTCAAAAGCTTTGTGAGGAGTGAATTTTCAGAATTCGATTACAAAATAAAAAGCTCTATCTTTATGGGCAAATTTTGCAATCCATCTTTTCAGAGTAAAAATTTCGTTCTAAAAAATCTCATTAACAGGGTACTTTTTCCTTAATGCGACGAAGAATTACGCAATCCACAATTTCCCCATTTTCTATGTAAACCTGACCATATGCATGGATAATTTTACAGCACTGCCCATCATCAAAACGGAAAGCAAAACCCTTTTCATTTTTTTCAAGAATAATACCATTAATTTGACTCATTTTTTTGAATATCCCATTTTCATCTGTTATGTGATATTTCAATCGAATATATTCTACCAGTACGGGACTATCCCTTAATACTCGACGAACATACCTTTTGGGAAAAATTTTGGGCATTCCCACACAATTACCCGGCTTATATTTATCTGCTAAATAAACCCGAACTTTGAACTTTAGAGGTGGATTTGTTAGGAGTCGGTGAACATCTTGCTGGTATTGAGAGCTTTCCACCTTCTCCTGTGGATATTGCACTGGAGCACAATTCAAAACAATTATTACTTCTATTCCCAATAATAAAAATGCAAAAATATTAACACCAATCAAATTGCGTGCCTTCATAATTAACTGCTTAATTTTGCCATCCTTAATAATTGTTTTTTACATATTTCCCTTATTTAAAATGCCCAATTTTTACTAAAATTTGGCTCTTTTACAGGAAAGCCTAAAGCATTTCAGAGGTTTTTTATTTCCACCCGAATTAGATGACACGCATTTCAATTTTTCAACTACTTCCAGCTTTAACACCAGAACGAATGATTTTTCAACTTAGATTGATTTTTAGTGCGAATCATTCTTTCACATGATAACTTAGCAGCTCCCATGTCGAATACACGGGAGGGCCGAACTCCATCACCATGTAATCTAACCTCACCATTCCTTTTCCATTGGCAAACCAAATATCCCCATCGAACAGGTGATTTGGCTGTTCGCTGTGGCGATGGATGCGAAAACAATCCGGGAATATACCAGCGGGAGTGGTTACCGTTTTTTGTTCCACCACCTGCAGCGAATCAATGGGCCTGCCCCAGCGATTGCCTACTGTTAAAGGAAAAATAAAAAAGGTGTTTAAATAAATCCGGTTCGGTTCCGTGAGGAAGAATACCGTGTCCGCATGCACCAGCACATATTGGGTATCCACCCTGCTCCGGTAGGTATATACCCAGACCATCGCTTTCTCATTGTTTGCCATCATTATGGAATCCTCAACAGACACTTTTACCGTATCCATCTGCACATTGGTTTCGGAAAACGAATCCACCACGGCATAAATCCAGTAATCCCCTGCGTGATTGGGAAAATCGGCAATTGTTGTCGATTCCTCCTGGCTCTGCTCCGGTTCAGTGGATTTTTTGCTGCAGGAAGTCCAGAGAAGAAAAACCATCAGAAAGAAAACCAAAAACGAAAGCAAACTTTTTGAATGAGCGAACATTGGTCCCCTCCTTTTTTAATGATGGTACCCGTTATTTTTTATTGTTTACTCATTGGGTACAGCATTGTGTCCAATCGCATCCTACTACTTTAATAATAAAAAATTTTTCGAAAAATTTCAAATAATACCTGTTTTGTAACTGATTATTGTTAAAGAAATTTTCCTGAAAATGAGGGATAATTTTAGCCAGTACTTCTCGAATTATTTCAGATTACCATGTTTTCCCGGTTCATTTTTTCGGGACTATTTAAATTTTTCATTGACGATAAAGGAGGGATTAAATATATTTCGACTGATTAGTCGAAAAACGAACGAAAGGTTAACCATGGGAATTGCCGATCGAAAACGACGTGAGCGCCAGGCGCGACTAAACCTCATCCTGAATGCCGGGTTAACGGTTTTCTCCCGCCTGGGTTACCATAACGCCAGCATGGATCTGATTGCTGAAGAAGCCGAATTGGGCAAAGCCACCCTCTACTATTACTTCCGCAGTAAAGATGAATTGCTGATGGCTATTCTGGAAAATGGGATTCGGGAGTTTTTTCGCCATCTGGAAGAGACCCTTCCCGGACTCTCCTCGACTCCCGAGCGCATCCGGGAGGTGGTGCGGCAGAGCATGGTTTTCTTCCAGAAACATCCCGATTATTTCCGCCTCTATCTTTATCTCAATGCTCATCCCCACTTTCGGCAACAAACGCTCTCCCGACTTCAACCGATTATCCGCTCCAAACTTTCTCTGATTCGCAACCTTTTCGAGCAGGCGCGCCAGGAGGGATATTTGAAAGATTTTCCCCTGAACCAATTAATTTCTTTATTCGGTTCCCTGGTGATGGGAGTTGGGGTGTTCATGGAAGAGTCCACCTTGAATGAACCGGAAAAAATAGCGCGGTTAATTAGCGAAGTTTTTCTGCACGGGGTGCTTCGGAACCCGGTGCAGCAACCTGTGTCGAACGCTCAAAAAGCGGAGGATCACCATGATTAGAGTAACACGCTGGGTGGTAGATCACGCCTGGTTTACCATTGGAAGCATTTTGCTGATTTCCCTCTTTTTTGGATATTCCATGAAATTTATTAAAGTGGATCCGGATATCACCAGCTCGCTTCCCAAACATATTCCCGCCAAACTGCTTTACGATCGCATGAACGAAATTTTCCCCAGTCGCGACTTTGTACTGGTTGCCATAGAAAGCGACAGTCTTTTTTCCCCGCAAACCATCAGCGAAATTTTCCAGATTACCCGGAAGCTGGAAGAGCTCCCCGATGTGTACTCAGTGATGAGTCCCACTAACATCAAGGTGATTCGCGGGACGGAAGAAGGAATGGAGGTAAAGGAGATTCTCTCCC
>JALWDQ010000988.1:0-426 GCA_027039625.1 Calditrichia bacterium
CTATTAGTGCTTACAGGTGTATAATCTGTATTATATACCCCAACAACTGTTTCTCCATAAGATCTTGCACGAGTTCCCCTTCCAAAAGCTGTTGAGTTATCACCAGATGCTACTAAGTTTTCTCCAATAGCAGTTGAACAGATACCGGAGGCTAACGGATATGTCCCCATAGCTGTTGAATAATCACCAGATGCGGTACCTTCATATCCAAAAACAGTCGAATAATCCCCTGAGGCAGTTGTTTCTGCTCCCATAGCAATGGAAGCTGTACCGGATGCTCTTGTTTCTGCTCCCATAGCAACGGAATAATCACCAATATTTATGTCAGCCCAGTTGTTTGAAATATTAGTTCCTGCTCTAAAAGCGGCTTTTCTCGGATAAAAAAACATCCGTGTACCGGAGCCAATCATTTCGTTATCTATGCTT
>JALWDQ010000988.1:436-2035 GCA_027039625.1 Calditrichia bacterium
ATAGTTCTTCCTGCGCCGGGACCACCTGCATCATAAGCGTCGTCCAATGTAGGGCTGTTGACAGATGAATATAAATACTGCCAAGCACTGCCATTCCAAAAGTAAAAACCCGGGCTATTGTCGGTTTGGTAAATCAACAAGCCCGTGGCGGGTGCGTTTATGGCATCGCGTTGGGCTTGGGTCATACGGGGGATGAGTATGCCCTTGTCGGTACTTTTGACATCCAGCATAGCGGAATTGTCCGGTTGGCTACCATCCGTATTAATACTTACTTGTGCTTTAACATTAATGTAGGTGCATAGACAAAGACTTATCAAAATTAGTTTTGTAAGAATATTTATTTTTTTCATAATTTATATTTTTTTATTTTTAATGTGGTAAGTTAAATAATCAGTAGTATTAGTTTTTCTTTTTGTGTAAGAGAATTTGTATTGTTTGTTTGAGTTTGTCAATTTCTTTTTGTTTTTTTTCTAACATTTTTTGTTGTTCCTGTGCGGCTTTCACCAAAGGTACTACAAACTCCGCATATCGCAGTCCATAGTAATCGTTTTCATTTTTTGGTTTGTCCACGCCGTGAAAATCATAACCTACGCTACGGGCGGCTTGTTCCACTTCTTGGGCGATAAAGCCGGTTTGCAGTTCGGCGGCTTTTTGTTTTTCGGCCTCCGGCAAGCGAAGGCTATCGGGTGTTTTATTAAACTTAGCAATGGCATCCATATCCAACCGGTAGGTTACGGGACGTAGTTTCATGATAAAAGGTAAACCCACCACATTTTCCCTTACATCCTTTTTAAACCGTGCATCCGAAACATTCGTCCAATTGGTGTATCCGCCAATACTGCTAACCGAGTTATTGCCCAAGCGGATTTGGTTGCTGGCGGTAATTATAGTGAAATAACCCAATGCTGTGGAATTATCGAAATTGGTTGTTCCGAAAAGAGATGTGAAATAAGCATATTCGCCCAATGCCGTGTTGTATTGTCCAATGTTTTTATACAATGCATAGCTTCCCACAGCGGTATTATAACTGCCGGTGGTAAGACTGAATAGTGCATTTTTCCCCACGGCGGTATTGTAGCTTCCGGTATTGTTGTATAGTGCCTGATGTCCGCCGGCAAAATTATATGTTCCGTTTATATTACTTTGAAGTGCCGCATAACCGATGCCTGTGTTTTGATTATCCGTTTCGTCATCATTGATGCCGGCATTTAACCCTACAAATACCGATGAACCGTTTTGTGAGCCGTCGTTGTCGGATTTGGCATCGGCTAGGTCATTAAGTATTTGTGCACCGCTATCGTCCGAAGGAACCCAGTTGGTTCCGTTCCATTTGAGCACTTGTCCGTTGGTAGGGGTGTTTGTGGTTACATCGACATCGGTCAGGTTATCGATACCGCTGTTGAGAGAGAAAACGTTGCCGGTCAAGTCCAAACCCGTACCTGCAGTGTAAGTTGTATTGTTGTCATCGGCCGGTGTCCAATTGGTTCCGTTCCATTTTAGTATTTGTCCGTTGGTTGGTGCATTTGTGCTAACATCCACATCAGTTAAATTATCGATACCGCTGTTGAGCGAAAATACGTTACCTGTCAAGTCCAGTCC
>JALWDQ010000989.1:0-6247 GCA_027039625.1 Calditrichia bacterium
TCAGAATGACCGGGGGGTGGAACCATTTGCTTGTTTTATTAGCGCAGATGGTAAGAGGTTCAATTCAAAAATAATAGGAAGGGCAAAATTCCGGCGATTTTTGTCCAATCATGTTCGAGCTGGATTTACGAATTGCAAATAAAAGGGTGCTTCTTCCAATCGGAACCAATTCGGGTGATTAACCAAGATTGGCAGGATTAGTCCAAAAGAAATCTTTATTTCACCAGAAACCGCTTTACGGTGCGGTTTCCCACATTGTCCTGCACTTCAATTGTTAGGTGTATTTCCCCTTTCGCCGGGGAGGGAATGTGCACGGTAAGGCGGTCTTCCTCGGGATCGTACACAAACAGATGCCAGCGCCCGTTAACCCACACGTTAATGTGGGATTCCGCCCCGATTCCCGTCTGTTCATCCTTCACCACAAATGTTAGATAACCTTTGCGGGAGAATAGCGTGTCCCGGTGCACACGTTGTGCTGGAAGCAACAGCGGAGGGATGGTATCCCGCCCCAGAGTAAACTGCTCCAGGCTGGTAACGCGCGCGGAAAATTGGTGGGTCAGGGAATCCCATTGGGCGGGCAGAAACGACCAGTCGCTCTCCCCGTGGGTACGGTAGAAAAGGGCAAGTCTGTCCCGGTGCCACAAACCTTCCGGTACGCGGAGCGAAATTTGCACCCCCTGATCGACCGGCACATCGAACGGCTCGACGTCGTAAATCGGTGTCAGGCAGCGGAAATCGCTCGGCGAAAGCGAGTCGGGGGGCAGGGTGCGGAGCATAATGGCGGTGGAATCGTACAACGAGCCCGGCGAAAACCGGGCGCTAAACTGCCCATCTTGCGAGCGGAGGAGCAGGCTGTGCCCGGGACGATAATAGGCCATCCGGGGGAAGGAACAGGGGAAAATGCGGGAGAACAAATCCCTGTTTTCCAGAACCCGGGAAACGGGAATATGAATTTCCGTAAGGTGCGGAGAAAGCGGGAAACGTACCATCCCGGGGAAAGGAGCTTCCGGTTTTTCCAGGATGGGGGGCAGAGGAAATTGGGAGGGATCGAATCGCACCACCACCCAGTTTTTCCGAATGCTGCAATGGAACGGTGGGGAATCCGCCGAAGTTGCAGTGTCCCCTCTGGCGGAGCAGTTCAAATACAGCGGCCAGGTGGGGAAGCCGGTGGTGTCCCGTCCCAGGATTTTCAGCGGGCACTGTTCCTCCGGGAAAAGAGGGTTGAGGAAGAGTGCATAATGGTGCAGGTGCTCCCGAAAAAGATGTCCGGTAACCTGCAGGGAAGTATCCGGGTACCAGCGCTCGTTCTTCCGAAAATAAGCCTGAACTTCCTGCAACGGTTGGGGCGACTGCAGCCGCAGGAACATCTCGCTGGAGTCCCGGCGGAAGAAATCGTGTTGCAACCAGGCCGGGGTACCGTAGAGAAAATGAAATTGCAGATCCGCCGCATTTCCCCAATAATCTTCGATGTGAATATGTGCCCTGTGCAGACCCGGCGAGAGGGTAGCCGGGGAAAGAATTCCACCGTTGGGCGGGGTGTCTCCGTACATATCCAGATTGTTTGCCGGATGGCGGAAAAAGTTGTGGTAAATTCCCAGATGCCGTCGCCACAGGGAGAAATTTTTATCCAGCTCCACGAAGCGGGTGGTGCCGTAAGAGAAACGATCGTATTGCACGGAATACACCGTGTTGCTGTCCACCTGCAATTCCGCCCGGTAAAAGGAAAAGCGATTGCGTGCTCCGTTTGCCCAATCGTACACCTTGAGTGCCAGTCCCACCGTGCCGCTTATATAAAAAGTATCCGGCAGGGTTACCTGCGATGCACCGTTCAAATCAACAAACAGAGTGTCGGGTTTCAGGTTGATGAAGGCATCGCCCTGCAGGGGTAAGAAGACAAGCTGGAACAACCGGGGCGGAATATTGTCCTGAATGACGTTGTGGTAGTAGGGCAGGGGATTAATGGGTTCGTTCCGGGAGTTGCGTAATTCGAAGTGAAGATGGGGAACGCCAATGCCGGTTTTGCCGGTACGGGCAATGTAATCGCCGCGCTTCACCGGAAACTGTTTGGGATCGAAATACAAATCCACCCGGTATTGTTGATGCTTCAGCCGGTAGCGCCGCACGTACCCTTCCAGGTCTTTGCGGAAACGTTCCAGGTGCCCGTACACGGCAATATTGCCATCCTTAAGTTTCAGGTAAATGGCACGCCCGTAACCGTAAGCCGAGACCCGAACGCGCATCACGTACCCGTCCTCTACGGCAAAGACTTTGTAGCCGGTGCGGTTCCAGGTTTTGATGTCGATTGCCGCATGGTAGTGGCGCGGACGGAATTCGCAAAAACTGCTGCTCATCAGTTTGCTGGCATTGGTGGGCCAGTAATAGCGGGAAGGTTGCGCCCCCAGTTGTAGGACAATCAACAAAAGGAGCCAGAGCCCAAGACGAAAATATTTCCCCGATGCCAAACTAAAATTCCTCCGTAAAAAGAATGATTTGCCCGATGAATGAAAACGGCATGTCCGTTTCTTGTACACGGCAACCAGCCCTTATCTATTCGAACTCCTGAATTTACCAGCCAAACAACTCACGGGCGTTGGCGGAAGTCACCTGGCGCACTTCCTCTTCCGAAATTCCCCGGAGTTCGGCGTGTTTTTCGGCAATGTAGCGCACATAAGCCGGTTGATTGCGCTTGCCCCGGAAAGGAACCGGTGCCAGAAAAGGAGCATCGGTTTCCAGCAGAAGCCGGTTTAAAGGAACGTACCGTACCACTTCCTGCTGCTTAAAATTCTTGAAAGTGATAACCCCGGTAAACGAGAAGTACATTCCCCGCTCCAGGTAAAACTCCGCATCGGCAATACTCCCGGCAAAGGAGTGCATCACTCCGCGCAGGGAACGGATTCCATGAGCCCGGAAAAATTCCTGCATCTCCTCCTGTGCCTCACGATTGTGAATGACCACCGGTAAATTCAAATCCTCTGCCAGCTGCAGCATGGCTTCCAGCACCGGAAGCTGTTGTTTAAGGGGAACATCCTTCCAGTACAGATCCAGCCCAATTTCCCCGATGGCCACCACCTTCGGGTGGTTCTGGGCCATCTCCCGAATCTGCTCGCTCTGCATCTGCCAGTCTTCTTTCACGTCTGTAGGATGGATGCCCACCGCCGCAAACACTTCGGGGAACTGCCCGGCAATCTGCACACCATGGCGACTGGATTCCGCATCGATTCCCAGGGTGAGTATCCGCTCCACCCCTGCGCTGCGAGCCGCCTCCACCACCTCCGGCAAATCTTCCTGAAATTGCTCCAGCTGTAGGTGGCAATGCGTGTCGGTTAACGGTGCTGGCATTCAAAAAACCTCATTATTTAAACAGCAAATTTACACCCTTCCGCGCATCCTCCAAAGCAGAAGTTCAAATATTTCTGGTTTCTTGATTCCCCGGGTTTTAGGAGTTATCTTTGTTGCCCTATTTGCCTGTTTTTCTTCTCGAAAAACAAGGAATAGGATGCCGAAGTTACTTGCAAGGGATGGCGGTTGACCTTTCATCAGAAGATTCCGATGAAATGAGATTCCTGCAAATCGACCCTGCGTAACGGGGCGGTTTCGTTCGAGTTTTTCTCTCTGTAAAAGGGTGAGGTGCGGAGTGATGCCCTCTGCAGAAGTAAAACCCGTGCGTGGAGGAGGAGATGCTCTTTGCTCTCGGGGAATAAGTTTTTGGTAGTGAGTGATGAGAAAGGAAAAAAGTAGGTAGAGATAGGGAATCGAAATAATTTTTTAACAGCATTTTAATTTAAGGAGAAAGTATGAAGAAGGATGGTGTTTTCGCAATCTGGATGGTGTTGATGCTGGTGTGGATGGCCCATGCAGCGGAAGTTACGGGTGATTGGTTATTGTTGCGCATGGTAAAAGGAGACCAGACGCGGGAGGTGTTTCAGAAAATGAGCTTCCGCCCCGATGGGATGGTGGAACAAATGGGATTCCAGGTGGCATCCTGGTCTTTCGATGCCGGTAAAAAAGAAATTATGATGAAATCTGACCTGGACAAAGATTTTAACGGCGCTTTGAAGGTTAAGACGTTATCGGATAAGGAATTGGTTTTTGAGAAGGATGGAGCGGTATATTATTTGCGGCGAATCGATGCCGCCAGGCTTCGGAAAGAGAATCAGGAGGCACAGCTAACCGGGGTGTGGCGCAGTACTGATGGCGAAGAAGGTACCCAATATTTGAAATTTTCCCTGCCGGATGAATTTACCCTGGTGGGTGTGCAGGAGGGCAGCAGCAGCGAATCCCATGGAAACTGGATGTACGACTCCCGGGAGAATGTGCTGTACGTTTTTGCCATGACCCATTTTTGTGATGGTAAAAATCAGGTGGTGGAGCACAGTCAGAATAGCTGGAAAATAAAGAATCGGGGGCAGGAGATACACCTGACGCGCATGGAAGAGGCAAAGGTGGATACGCTAAGTTTTGCTGCCGAAGATTTGCCGGAAGGTGACCCGGCGGAATTACCGCTTGCCTGGAAAGAATCGAGCAACTGGTACTCCGTTTTAGCTGGGGTTAAGCAACTGGATTACCGGAAGGGCCATTTGCTAAGCGCTGTGGGCGTCCTGGAGTACCAACCCGTGGTCATTAAAGTGCAGGTGAATGAGGACGAGAACTACCTCTCGTTTGCGTTCTCAACCTCCAACCAGGGAGAAATGTCCCAGTATAAAGAAGCGGTTAAGGATGGAATGGAGGAGAACCCGTTTTTTCCCCAGGAGGAAATGCCGTTTTATCGGGTAGTGGGGCAGGAAACGATAACCGTACCCGCCGGAACGTTTGCCTGCACGGTGGTAGAAGCGTATGATGATTTCGACGAGCGCAAAATGAAGCTCTGGATGGTCAACGACAAACCGGGGGTGTACGCCCGATGGATTGAGTCCAAAAAGAATTTTAGCCGTCGCGATGTGTTCGTCTGGGAGCTGAATGAGATTCAATAATGTGAGGAAAAAACAGAAGGGGCAATCCCGGAGGGAATTGCCTCTTCTGTGAAAAAGCTGAATTTTTCAAGAAATGTCCCGGTAGATAAATTGTGATGATCGAATAAATGTTCATTCCAAAACCACATACCCCGTCCCGTTAGGGACGGAATGCACCTCGCTCACAAATTCCATTTGTGGGAATGGAATGCCCACCCCCACATTCACCCGTCCCGAAGGGATAGAATGAAATTTGATACAACAAATATTGCCCCCAGGAAAATCCATTTTCAATTGTCCCTTCGGGACAACAATTCTATTGTTTTGGTATTTCTTTCCCATATTTGAAAATATGGGCTAATGGCATCCCATCGCTTCGCGATGGATGAAGAATTTTTCTAACAACGTTCCTGCAATCCAATTGGTCGATAAATTATAAATACATTCCCGAAACACAATACCCGTCCCGGAGGGACGGATTGCACATAGCCCACAAATTCGATTTGTGGGAATGGAATGCCCACCACCCCCACATTCACCCGTCCCGAAGGGACAGAATGAAATTTGTTACAACCAATATTTAACATCCTGGCAAAATTCTTTTCCCATCCTTTTCATCCGGATGCTAATTCCCCATTAGAAGAAAACCAGCGTGATGATGAAAAAGCTGGGAATCAGGATGAGCAGGGAATAGATCATATACCCGAAAAAGCTGGGCATTTTAATGTTCTGCTCTTCGGAAATGGACTTCACCATAAAATTGGGTGCATTCCCAATGTAGGTGTTCGCTCCAAAAAATACGGCACCGGTACTGATGGCTTTCAGGTAAATTTCGTGTTGGGCAATCAGATTGGCAACCGCCTGATGTTCGGGTATTCCCGCAAAGAATTGCCCCAGTGCCGTATTGAGAAATGTAAGGTAGGTGGGAGCGTTATCCAGAAAACTGGAGAGGGAACCCGTAATCCAGAAGTAGTGCCAGGGTTCTTTCACCGCTTCGATGATGAAACTTAAATGCCCGTGCAAACCCGCCTTGAGCATGGCCAATGCCGGGATGATGGTCATAAAAATACCGGCAAAGAGTTTAGCAACTTCCACAATGGGGAACCAGGTAAATTCATTCTTTTCGCGAATCTCCCTCCGGGTGGTTTTCAGAGAGAGCAAACCCATCAGCACCAGGAAGGCATCCCGAATCATACTTTCGATGGCAATGTGAACGCCGTAAACAGAAACTGCTCCCAGATGCACCAATCCGCTAAAGAGCACTCCGCCGATAATTCCCAGCAAAAACAGAAGATTGT
>JALWDQ010000990.1:0-3496 GCA_027039625.1 Calditrichia bacterium
GCCCAAACTGGACGAAGCACTTTTCGAGAAATATCTGAAACACGTCCTGCAGGCACCGATGGATATTTTACCCGGATATCAACTGATTACAGCCATTGCCAAGCAGAAAGCCCAGCGCCTGATTACCAAAAAGGAAGAATTGTTCTAAACGGTTATCCCGGTTTATGTGCTTATTTTTTCTGGGACATTTTTGGTGAAACAAACGTTAAATTGTTTTTTCCAATTTTCCCGGAATCAAAACGGAAGGAGATTGAAGTGAAACGAGTAACTTTTGGAATTTTTCTGTTGATGCTCATTGCACAGTTTGCATTCGCCCAGAAGTACAAAATTAAATTTGCAACTCTGGCTCCCGAAGGTTCCACCTGGATGAAGGTGATGGAAGAATACAATCAGGAAGTGCAAAAGTTGACCAATGGAGAGGTGAAATTTAAAATTTATCCCGGTGGAATTCAGGGAGACGAAAAGGATGTGCTGCGGAAGATTCGGCTGGGGCAACTCCACAGCGCCGGGTTTACCGGTGTGGGTCTGGGAGAAATCCTTCCGGAAGTCCGCATTTTGGACGCCCCGCTGCTTTTCCGCAATTACCAGGAGGTGGATTACATCAGTAACATGCTATACGATGAATTCTCCCGCAAATTCGAAGAAGTGGGCTACGTGCTTATCGGATGGACGGAAGTGGGGTTTGTGTACGCCTTCGCTAACAAGCCCATCCGCAGCCTGCAGGATATGAAAGGAGTGAAAATGTGGATGTGGGAAGGCGACCCCATTGCCGAAGCCACCTTTACTTCACTGGGCGTAAGTCCCATTCCCTTAAGCATAACCGATGTACTCACTTCCTTGCAGACGCACCTCATCGAAGCGGTGTACACCTCGCCGCTGGCGTGCGTCTCTTTGCAATGGTACACCCGCGTCAAATATATGATGGATCTCCCTCTGGCCGATGCTTCCGGTGCGGTTTTGATTTCGAAGAAGAAATTCAAGAAAATTCCCCCGGAGTACCAGAAAATTTTACGGGAAAAAGGCCGGGAGTACATGCGCAAGCTGGTGCAGCTCAGCCGGGAAGACAATGCGAAATCCATTGAGTTGATGAAGAAGAACAGCATTCAGGTAGTACACGTGCCGGAAGAGAATTATCCTCAGTTCGAAGCCGCCGGTAAGAAAGCCCGCGAAAGCCTGGTAGGTAAATTGTACACCCGGGAGCTGCTGGATAAGGTGGAAAATGCCCTGGCCGAATTCCGGGCAAAAAATGCGCATTAGGCAGGTAGCTGGAGTTTGGTAAGATAAAGGAAAGAGCCCATGATGAAAGACCTCATACGTAAAATTGATGCCAGTATTTTCGCCGTGGAAAATGCGCTGATTGTGCTGCTGCTGTGTGTGATGGTTGCGATGGCGTTCTTGCAGGTGGTGCTGCGTAATTTCTTCGACACCGGTATTTTGTGGGGCGATATTTTCCTGCGGCATCTGGTTTTGTGGGTGGGATTCATTGGTGCTTCCATTGCTACCCGCGAAGAGAAGCATATTAATATCGATATTTTGAGCCGGGTGGTGAAACCCTCCTGGCAAACCTCCATTTATGTGGGGGTGTATCTGGTCACCCTCCTTATTTGCGCTGTGCTGGCCAAAGCGGGCTATGTGTTTTTAATGGACGAGAAAACAGCCGGTACGGTGCTGTT
Organism: Calditrichia bacterium; assembly: GCA_027039625.1. Lineage (GTDB taxonomy): Bacteria > Calditrichota > Calditrichia > RBG-13-44-9 > RBG-13-44-9 > JALXCH01. Next base: position 1,674 of record JALWDQ010000990.1, read on the forward strand.
TAAGAACATTCCTGCCTGGTATTTTGAACTGATTATTCCCGTGGGATTCGCCCTCATCGGTTTTCGCTTTTTGCTGAAAATTCTGGAAAAATTGTTCCATATGGATGCTTCACAGGCAGAGCAACGTTAGCAGGAAAGGAACTCCATGACCACCATCATTATCGGACTGATACTGCTTTTGCTGGCGCTCTTTGGAACCCCGTTGTTTGCCATCATCAGTGCCATCGCCTTGCTGGCATTCCATTTTGCCGAGATAGATTCCTCGGCGGTGATTGTGGAATTGTACCGACTGGCGAATACACCCATTTTGCTGGCCATTCCTCTCTTTACTTTTGCAGGATATTTGCTGGCAGAAAGCAACACCCCGCGGCGGTTGGTGAATTTCTCCCGCGCCTTTTTCGGCTGGATGCCGGGTGGGCTGGCGGTGGTCACTCTGGTTTCCTGCGCCGTGTTTACGGCATTTACCGGAGCGTCCGGTGTAACCATTATTGCCCTGGGGGGATTACTCTACCCGGTGCTGCTCAAAGAAAAATATCCGGAAAAATTTTCTCTGGGAATGCTCACTGCTTCCGGCAATCTGGGACTGCTCTTCCCACCCAGTTTACCCATCATCCTGTACGGGCTGGTGAGCGGCGTCAGCATCGATCGACTCTTTCTGGCCGGGGTAATTCCCGGAATTTTGATGGTGGTACTCCTCTCCGCTTACAGCGTGTTTTTTGTGAAGGATATGAAACTGCCCACCACACCTTTTTCCTGGCGGAATGCCTGGCAGGCTACCCGCGAAGCCCTCTGGGAAATTCCCCTGCCCATCATCATTCTGGGTGGTATTTACGGAGGTTTTTTTACTGCCACTGAAGCGGCTGCTGTGACCGCTTTTTATGTGTTTGTGGTGGAAGTATTTGTGTACCGGGACATTTCTCTGAAAACCGACCTACCCCGGGTGATGCGCGAAAGCATGGTGCTGGTGGGGGGAATTCTGGTGATTCTGGGTGCTGCTCTGGGATTGGCCAATTATATGATTGATGCCGAAATCCCCATGCAAATTCTCAATTTCATGAAAAATTTCATTACCAGCAAAGCCCTCTTCCTGGTGACCCTGAATATCTTTCTGCTTATCGTGGGGGCAATGATGGATATTTTTTCGGCAATTATGGTGGTGGTGCCACTCATCATCCCCATTGCCACCAATTTTGGGGTGGATCCGGTACATCTGGGCATCATCTTCCTGGCCAATCTGGGAATCGGGTATTCCACTCCTCCGGTGGGAATGAATCTTTTCATTGCCAGTTTCCGGTTTAACAAACCCATCGTCAAACTGTATCGGGCAGCCATTCCCTTCCTCATCATTTTATTGATTGCGCTGGTGCTCATCACCTACATCCCGGATTTAAGCCTCTGGCTGGTGCGCCTGTTTATGGCACCCGTGGCAACTCAATAATCATCTCCCAAACTTCACTTTTCTTGGGATTTTTTAGGGGGAGAATAAAAACGAAAGGAATCCTGGGGTTGGGGCTGGAAGACTTCACTCATTGGAATAAGCGGGAAATGAAAATACAGAGATGTTTGACGCGGACTTTCCGGAAAATAGGTCACCGTTATGGGAACAAATTGTGTGCACCCTGGTGATTCCATTTACGAATTCACCTGTCTCTTTCATCCGTGTTTTCTTTCCTTTTCAAAGATGGGGCTTGGTTTGATGGATATACGAAACGCAGAGGTGGATTATGCAAACGAAATTTCGGATTCGCGAAGCAGGGGCAGAGGATGTTCCTGCCATATTGGAATTGGTGAAGCAACTGGCTGATTACGAAAAATTGCGCCAT
>JALWDQ010000990.1:3506-6215 GCA_027039625.1 Calditrichia bacterium
TCTGGTAAGCGCCAGCGAGGAAGATTTTCGGCGCTTTGGGTTTGGAGAGGAATCGTACTACCGGGTATTGCTGGCAGAATGGAATGGAAAGGATGGGCATCAGGCCGTGGGATTTGCACTGTACTTTTTTACCTTTTCAACATTTCTGGGACGTCCCACCCTGTACCTGGAAGATTTGTTTGTGGTGCCGGAATTTCGGGGACGGGGAATCGGGAAAGCGTTACTAAAACAACTGGCACAAATTGCACTGGAGAAGGAGTGCGGACGGATGGAATGGGCCGTGCTGGATTGGAACGAACCGGCCATCCGCTTTTACCAATCCATTGGTGCGAAACCGCTCCGGGGGTGGGTCACCTACCGCATGTTACGGGAGGATTTGCTGCGCCTTGTTCAGGAGAAATTTTGAATTGGTTCATACAACCACAGAAACAAAAAGGCACTGAACCACGAATTACATGAATAGGCACGAATGGAAAGTCATGACTTAATTCGGTTAGTCATGAACCCGCCATATTTATTTGTTATTTGTAGATTACGATTTGTTTTTTGGTATTTGCATTTTGGAATTTGACAGATAAGATTTCGTAAAATCCTGTCCGCTGGGCTCCCTGTACGGGCTATGACCGAACGGTTCCCTCTCCGATATCCGAAGGATCCCGTGGATGGACTCCCGGAACGGATTTGGAACTGAGAGCAGGACGAGTGTACATTTATCATTTATCATTTATCATTTATCATTTATCATTTATCATTTTTCATTTTTCATTTTTCATTTTTCATTTTTCATTTTGCATTTTTCATTTATCATTTTTCATTTATCATTCCCTTCAGTGTATTCTATGGTTAAAAAAAATTCCAGCAAATCCATTATAGTTCTTTCCATACTTGAATTATATTCTATTTTTCATTCGTGCCAATTCGTGTTATTCGTGGTTGAATTTTCCCAAAGCCAAAGGCCAACGGGCAACCATCTTCCGGCCACTCCGTGGACTCAACCCTTTACCCCGGAATATGCACTAATTTTTAAATCTCTTTTATCCTGTTTATTTTGTTCATCCTGTCAAAAATAATCCTTACCCGAAGATTCAAAACCAACCTTCATTTTACATTTTTCATTTTACATTTTTCATTTTTCATTTCCTTTTCCGGTGTTCCTCGTACCAGGAGCGAATGTAATCCACCGTTTCCTGGGTGTTGGTACCGGGGCCAAATAAACGTCCCACGCCCATTTCCTGCAATTTCTTCATATCGTCTTCGGGAATAATCCCACCACCGGTTAGCAGCACGTCATCCAGCCCTTTTTTCTTCATTAAATCCAGTACTTTAGGGAACAGGGTCATGTGGGCACCGGAAAGAATGCTAAGGGCAATTACATCCACATCTTCCTGCAGGGCAGTTTCCACAATCATTTCCGGGGTCTGGCGCAAACCGGTGTAAATAACCTCCATCCCGGCATCTCGCAGCGCGGCAGCCACCACCTTGGCACCGCGATCGTGCCCATCCAGTCCCGGCTTTGCCACTAATACACGAATTTTTCGCTCCATAATAGGTCCTCTCCTGATATTCTATTTTATGCACAATTTTTATTGAAAAACCTTCCACCTTGAGCAAATTTCAACACAAACCGGATATTTAATAATATAGCCGGGATTTTTTTCAATGCAAATATTTTCGAAAAAAGCGCTTGTTTGAAATGCGAAATGGTAAATTTTGGGGAAGAACATCATAAAAATGGAATTCCCAGCGCTACCCCACCCATAACGAAGAAGCCACTAAAATCGTACTTTTCCGGGGTGGTAAAGGAATCGGTAACTCCCTGAAGAGTGGTGAGCCGTCCGGTCATTTCGCGCAACGGAGCAACCCGAAACCCCGGTTCCAGGAAAAAATAAATTCCCCGGGTTAAGTGAAAGGTGACTCCACCGGAAAAATAAGCTATCATGGCACTGGTACTAAAATCGCCTTTGTTATCGATGAGCCGGTCTGAATCCGAATAGTAAAATGTGGAAGCATTCCAGCCAATGCCTGCCCCTACCGCCGTGCCAATGTACCAGTTCACTCGCTTCCAGCTACTGTAACTGAAAAAATAATGCAACCCAATGGTAAACTCCAGATACTCGATAGTGCGCCGGTAGTGGTAATCGATAGCCCGCCCTTGCTGATACCCGGAATAGGTGGCTTCGGTGGGTTCCCGATAAAAATAGCTGGCAAGGTAAGCAAAATATTCATCCTCCACGTGGTATTCCATCTGAAATCCCCAGGCATAATTCCCCCGGAAATCATCCGGAACAGGCAGCCGAATCCCCGTCTCCCGATAGATTGCCTCAATCTTATTGAACATATCGGCATTCACTTCGGCCATGCGCACTGTGCTGTAACCAAAATACGGTTTAATGTAAAGGCGCTGGGCGGGTATCTGGTGAATTCCCAGTAAAAGAATCACTATCACGCCAAATTTTGCTTTCATCGAATGACTCCGTTAATCCCTGGACAAATTCAATTTATCGCAGTGCGGGAATACGCTTCAAATTGAACTTCTAAAATGCGCTGCATATCATTCCTAATTGTACTCTTCGTCGATATAGTTGGGATCCAGGTAATAATCACCAAAACCGGTGCGGTCGATAAAAAGGAATACTTTGCGCAGGTCGTAGTAGCGCCACACCTCGTAGGGCATGGTACCCGGCTCAAAGGGATGGCGCTCGATATCGT
>JALWDQ010000991.1:0-512 GCA_027039625.1 Calditrichia bacterium
CTTTTACACTGGTATGGTCACCTGCCACTGGTGATCCATCCTGATCAACATCGTTTCACCTGGCAGCGCCAGCAGCCAATGGAAACCCACCTGAAAGCGGAGCAATTCGCGCTGGAAAATTTGAATCCTTTCCTGGGTGATAAAATTCGCCTGGGGGGACGCGTTCAGGGAGAATTGAGCTGGACAAATACCCTCCTCCGACCCCAATTCGCCGGTTCCTTGCGTTGGGAAAAGGGGCGCTTCACCCTGGTGGAGCCCAATCTGGATTATCGCGACATCTCCGGAGAAGTCCATGCCGACAGCACGCGATTTGTCCTGGATTACCTGAAACTCACCCGGCAAAAAGGGCAATTGCTCCTCACCGGTTTTGTAGAAGCCGATAGTTCCATCTGGAAGGCACACATTACGCGAGCCATGGCGCGGGCGGATATCCGGAGATTTCCCCTCATCCAGACCACAAACTTCCACCTGATGCTCTCCAGCGATTTGCAGGCACAGGTGAGTCGGAATAG
>JALWDQ010000991.1:522-6210 GCA_027039625.1 Calditrichia bacterium
AACGGTAACGGTGGATCAGTCCGTGGTGTATTTACCGGATTTTCTGGAAATGATTGGTGAGGAGAGCCGGGACAATGCCGGTGTTCCCTTGCTGGTTCAAGCCACCCGCAAGGTGGTTCCCCGGAAGGAAGAGAAACTCCCGGGCGAAATCGTGCAGGAATATATCAATACCGTTTTTAACTCTCGCCTTTTACGCGATTTTCGGGGAACCATTCTGGTTCGCTTCCCCGAGGACACCTGGATAAAATCCCCCAACATGCATCTGGAATTACGGGGAGAGCTTCAACTGGAGAAAGCCCCTTCTTCCCTGCACATCACAGGGCAGATTGAAGCCAACAAGGGGAATGTCAACTTTCTGGGAAAGAATTTTCGGATTTACAAAGGAATGCTGCGTTTCCGGGGAGAACCGGAGGTGAATCCGGAGCTGGTGGTGGAAGCGGAATACGAGTTTCGCGATTCCCGCCAGAATTTGAAGACCATGAAACTAGTGGTAAGTGGGCGCTTAAATCATTTCCGGATGCATTTTTTCCTGAATGGGAAAGCGATTGATCAGACCGAAGCGATTTCTTACATCATGTTTGGGCGCAGCCGGGAGGATTTACTTTACGGGGAAGCATTTTCTGCTGGCGAGAATGCGGGCAGTGCCGGAAACCAGTTGTTGTTAGATATGGCTGCCGGGGTGATTTCCACGGAATTGACCCGCTCGCTGGGGAAAGAATTCAGCATCGATATGATTGAGATTAAAGCGCGGGATAATTGGGAGCAGGCCACTTTTGTGGTGGGGAAGTACCTGACCAACCGGCTGTTTGTAAGCTACCGGCGAGCCATTGGAAGCGAAACCGACGACGATGTTGCCAAAGAGACCATTCGCGTGGAGTATGAGGTGGTGCGCAATCTCTTTCTGCAAATTGTAGAAGGCGACGCCAAAACCAAGGGCGTGGATTTAATTTTCAAATTCGAGCGGTAGAAAGAGCAAGAATCACCGGGGTCGCTGCCATTCGATGCAGGCAAAGGCATTGTGGTTGTGGATGCTTTCGTAATTAATTGCCTGCACCCGGAACCAGGCTATTCGCTCGTCAGCCATCAACTTCTGAGCAACGTTGCGCACCATATCCTCTACGAATACAGGGTTGTCGTAAGCCTGCATGGTTACGTGGCGTTCATCCGGGCGTTTAAGCAAAGCGTACACCGGTGCCGAGGCAGAGGCTTCGGCGTATTCCACCAATTCCTCAATCCATACCATGTGCGGCTTTCCCGTAGCGTCCTCTGTATGGCGAATTTCCATGATAATTTTGCCCCGCTGGTTGTGAGCACCATAATCACTGATTTCCTTACTGCAGGGGCACAGGCTGGTCACCGGGACTTCAACCACCAGCACAAAATCATCCTCTCCGGCGCTGGTTTGCCCAATAAACGCACAGTCGTAATCCATGAGGGCGCGTGCTCCGGTAACCGGGGCTGCCTTTTCAATGAAATAAGGGAACCGCACCTCTGCCCGGGCGCTTTCTGCCTCGAAACGCTGGCGCAAATCGTGCAGCAAATCCGGCATGGTCCACATGGTCATTTTTCCCCGGTGGCGATTGAGTACCTCGATGAATCGGCTCATGTGGGTGCCTTTGTAATTGTGGGGTAAATCCACCGTGAGTTTCAGTCGCGCAACCGTTTGCTGCTCCCGGTGGGCGCGGTCCAGCACGATGATGGGGTATCGCAGGTCGCTAACCCCCACCTGATTGATGGGAATGCCCCGGGTATCCGGCTGGTTTTGAACATCCTTCATGGGCTATTCCTCCTCGCCGGTGTAAATGCATCCGGAGGTGGGTGTTTCATTTACCACAATTTTGCTTAACAGGGGTAACTGAGGCTTCAGGCGCTGCCATATCCAGCGGGCCAGATTCTCGCTGGTGGGATTTTCCAGCCCGGGAATGTCGTTCAAATAGGCGTGGTCCAGCTGTTCCCACAGCGGTTGAAAAGCTTTCTTAATATCCGCAAAATCGATGACCCAGCCGTACCGGGCATCCACCGGCCCTTTTACGTAAACGGTAACCTGAAACGTATGCCCGTGCAAATTGCCACATTTATGGCCTTCGGGTACAGCCGGTAATCGATGGGACGCATCAAACGAAAATATCTTAAAAATTTCCATGATTTCTCCTCAGGGAATTCCAATGAATTTTTGAGTTTGCAAACTGAGTTTCCAATTGGGATGGTTCAGGCAGTACTCCACTGCCAGTTGAATATTTTCCTGGAGGTTAGGGCCATCCATGGGTTGTAAATAAAAATGAAAGAAACGGAGGCTTTCCAGTTCCTGTGGCTGCAATCCTTCCTGGGGGAATACCAGCTTGAGCTCGTCACCAGTGCGTTGCACCAGCGGGGCACCGGCTTTGGGACTCACCGTGAGCCAGTGGATGCCCTCCGGAGCAGGTAGAGTTCCGTTGGTTTCTACAGCAATCTGAAATCCCTGGCGCCTTACAGCACGGATAAGGGCATCGTCCAGTTGCAAGAGTGGCTCCCCGCCAGTGAACACCACAAAGGGTAAATCTTTCTGAAAATACTGCTCTGGCCAGAGACGCGCAATGGCAGTAGCCAGTGCTTTAGCGCTCCGGTAATGGCCCCCATTGTGCCCATCGGTACCCAGAAAATCGGTATCGCAAAACTGGCAAATGGCACGGGAGCGATCTTTTTCCCGCCCGCTCCACAGGTTACATCCGGAAAAGCGGCAAAACACCGCGGGACGTCCGGTGTGGAAACCTTCTCCCTGGATGGTGTAGAAAATTTCTTTCACCAGATAGCTCATCGTGCCCACTCTGGTAATGTCTGGTAAGGTAAGGGATCTTTTACCCCCGCTTCAGCGAAACCTTTCAGGCGCAGCAGGCAGGCATCGCATTGCCCGCAGGCGGTGCCGTCCGGTGCCGGATCGTAACAGGTGTGCGTCAGGGAGTAATCGACTCCCAGCTCCAACCCTTTTTTAATGATTTCTGCCTTGCGTAACTGAATTAGTGGAGTACGGATGTGAATGCGGAGTTTCCCTTCCACAGCGGCTTTGGTACCCAGATTAGCCATCTCTTCGAAGGCGCGAATGAATTCTGGCCGGCAGTCCGGATACCCGCTGTAATCAATAGCATTTACGCCAATAAAAATGTTGGCGGCTTCTTTTACTTCGGCCAGTGCCAGGGCAAAAGAGAGAAAAATGGTATTGCGTGCCGGGACGTAGGTTACGGGAATTCCGGATGCGATCTCGTTTAACTCCCGGGATTTAGGCACTTCGATATTATCCGTGAGTGCCGAGCCACCGATGCGCTGCAGGTCAATTCCCAGCGTTACATGCTCCTTTACCCGGTAGGCTCTGGCAACTCGCTCCGCTGCCTGAATTTCCCATTCGTGCCGCTGCCCATAGCGAAAAGTTAGCGCATATATTTCGAAACCCAGCGAACTGGCAATTGCCAGGGTGGTGGTGGAATCCAGACCACCGCTCAATAATACCACTGCACGTTCCTGCGAATTCATTCTGTTTCTCCCTTCGTCTTGAACCCATAAAATTAAACAATTACTGTTCGGTTCGATACTGGATTTTCATCTTTTATCGGAACCGGTGATAAAATATCCTGGAATCGCGTTCGTTTTGAACCGGGGTGAACAGAGTTTACTCAAATAGGATGCACTGTACGTATTGCACTTCTCCGGAATATTCTGTACATTTGTTCAATTTTTAAGCGCAGGGGGATTTGAGCTCTCTCGAGAAAAAAGTTGGTGGGGGAATGGATGCCCGTGTTGGGTAATTAAATTATTTTTTTTGAAAGGATTAACAGGATTGACAGGATTGTGAAAGACATTTGTTTGAAGGGATTTTGAGTTTTTAAGGATTGTAATTTAAAATACTCTTTTCAATTTCGTTCTTTGCAGTTAGGTTTACTGAACTGCAAAGAGCGCAAAGAACGCAAATGGTTACATTATTCATTTTACATTTTTCATTTTACATTTTTCATTTATGATTGTGTCCTTTGCGTATTCTCTGCGAACTCTGCGGTTAACCTTATCTAACTGCTGCAAAGAGCACAAAGCAGGTGTTAAGCGCAAAATGTCATTGCGAGGGCACGTAGTGCCCGAAGCAATCTTAAGAAAGGTTCAGAGATTGCTTCACTCGTTCCTCGCTCGCAATGACAAGAGGGATTACTTCGGGAATCCGTACACCTGCCAATTTCCTATCTTGCGAAATGTACGGTAGAGAAAGCAAAAATAAAAAATCGTAGAAAATGCAATTAACAGAAAAGGAGTCTCATGCATCAGGAAGATCTGGAAAAATTAACCATACTGGGACGTAAAGCCCAACCCAGTAAAAAAATGGAGGCGGTTGCCAATCCCGCTCCGGATCGCTATTATGTGATTAAAATGGATACGTCGGAGTTTACTTGCCTGTGCCCGGTAACCGGACAGCCGGATTTTGCCCACATCCATGTGGAATATATTCCCGATCAGAAAATTGTGGAATCGAAATCGTACAAGCTGTATTTGTGGTCTTACCGGGATGAGGGAATTTTTCACGAAGCGGTGGTGAATAAAATTCTGGATGATCTGGTCGCGCTGCTGGATCCGCACTGGATTAAAGTGGTGGGGAAATTTAACGTTCGGGGCGGCATCGGCTTTACCGTGGAAGCTCAGCATACCAAGACCCCGGAAGCGCCGCAGAAATTAGGGTTAAGATAGCCCCCGGAAGTTCCCTGCTAAAAGTCTCTCTGGTTTTGCAGCAAATGTGCAGGAAAATCCCTTTTGTAGCGTTACTCCCATGTTTTATTTGGAAAAATTTCCGTGGAATAGTATATTCATCACAAATTAATTAAGCAAATAAAAACGGAGCACAGTTATGAGTTCTTCTCGAAAAGAAGAAGCAGTGGATATTCCGCAGGAACCCATTCATAAATTCCTGGAACCGTTTACCCGCTTTATTCATGTGGAATCGGCAGGGGGAATCGTGCTGCTGCTGGCTACCCTGGTTGCTTTAATCTGGGCAAATTCTCCCTTTTCCCCCAGTTATTTTGCCCTCTGGAAAACGAAAGTCGGGCTAAGTTTTGGTTCTGTTAGTTTCGTTCATTCTTTGAAGCATTGGGTGAGCGATGGCCTGATGGTTATTTTCTTTTTTGTAGTGGGGTTGGAGGTAAAACGCGAGCTGTTTCTTGGGGAGCTGCGAGACTTTAAGCGGGCTATTTTACCGGTGTTTGCAGCTATTGGTGGGATGCTGATTCCAGCATTCATTTATTTGACGATTCAGAAAGGACAGCCGGGAGAGCACGGTTGGGGTATTCCCATGGCCACGGATATTGCTTTTGTGGTGGGAATCATGGCTATTCTGGGGAATCGGGTACCCCACATTTTGCGGGTGCTGCTCCTCTCGCTGGCCATCGTGGACGATATTGGGGCGATTCTGGTGATTGCTGTGGGTTATACCGAACATATCAACCTCATGGCGTTAGTGCTGGCATTTGTGGGTTTGGGAGTGGTGATTCTGCTGGGACGGGTTGGTGTGCGCAGCTTTGCGGTATATACTATTCTGGGAATCCTCATCTGGTTGGGTTTTCATGAATCCGGTGTGCATGCTACCATTGCCGGGGTATTGTTGGGATTGTTAACTCCGTTGAAAGCTCGGGTGAGCACAGGTGCCATTGCCCGCGTGCTGGAACGTGCCAGTCAGGTAAT
>JALWDQ010000992.1:0-2018 GCA_027039625.1 Calditrichia bacterium
GTCACCGTTTTTCCCCCGGCATTGGGGCCGGTAATCACCAGAGTGTGGAAATTTTCTCCAATACTTAAGCTGGTGGGCACAACATGCTGATGCCCCATTTTTTGCAGCAGTATGGGATGGCGGGCTTGCAGCAGGTGCAGCCGGGGTTGGGTGGTGATTTCCGGTTCGGAAGCCTGCATCTGGCGCGCCAGACGCGCTTTAGCCAGGATGAAATCCACTTCCCCCAGATTCTCCAGGCCGAAGAAAATATCGTCCCGCACTTCCCGAACCAGACCGGAAAGAAACTTCAGGATGCGAATAATCTCCTGCCGCTCTTCGATTTTCAGGTTTTGAATTTGATTGCTGATGCGCAGGGTTTCCATCGGTTCAATAAACACCGTGGCACCCGATGCCGACGTGCCGTGAACAATGCCGTTCACTTTGTTCGCATACTGTTGCTGAATGCCCAGAACCAATCGACCATCCCGCAGGGTAACAATGTCGTCCTGGGTGAGTTCGGAATATCGTTTCAGCACTCGTAATAACATCTCCTTTTGCTCATGCTCCAGGTGGGCGATTTCCCGACGAATGCGGCGCAGTTCCGGACTGGCGTCTTCTCGCACCTCGCCCCGGGGATCGATGGTGTGAGCAATTTCGCCGACCAGCGCCCGATGGGCGTGCATGCGTTCGGCGTAGCGATACAGCAACGGACATTGCTCCCGGTGCTGTTTCAGAAAACGAGAGATTTCGGCAATTGCTTGCAGGTTGTTTTTCACCTGAATCAGTTCGGGGGCCTCTAAAAAGGCCTCTTCCGGTTTTAACCGCTCCAGCAGGGGACGAATATCTTCCATCTCCTCCATCGGGACGGTATAACCGGCTTCCATCAAACCGACCATCTCGCTCACTTCGTGCAGGCGTTGTTTCACCACCTGCGGATCGTGGAGTACCTCCCAGCGGGACACGGGTACCAGGCCGTACGGCGTGGTTAAAAGCTCCCGCACCTTTTCGACCAGGTGCTCGATTTCCAGTTGTTGTAGATTGTCGTTGTTCAGAAACGGTGGGATTTTATTTTCCATCATAAAAATAACGCATCATTTCTTGAGTCACTGTCATTTTAGCTTTTTCGAACGATTTTTCCATTGTTTTCTGAAAATTGGTGGAAGAACCTGAGAGGGAAGCACTCATGTTGTACAAAAACGGAACCAGATTCTGAATGGGTTCGTAAAGCACGCTCTTTTGTTTCAGTTCCTGAAGGGTGCTCTGAATGGGAAGGAATCCCAGAATAAGCAGCACCACGCTGATGAGGAATCCGCCTTTCAGTGCACCCACTACCCCGCCCAGTAATCGGTTCAGCCAGCTTAGCTTTAGAAGGCGAGTTAATCTGCTGAGGAAACTGGCGGTTACCCGACTGGCAAGATACACCGCAACAAAAATGAGCAGGAAAGAGAGGATGGGCCACACGGCTGCGGGAACACCGGAGATGTGCTGAGCAAGAAGATTGCTCAGTGGAGCAAAGCCTACAATTCCCAGGAAAATACCCCCTACAACGCCCACCAGACCCAGTACTTCCCGGAAAAAGCCTTTCCACAGCCCCAGGATAAAGAAAAAACCCAGAATTACTAGAAATATCAGGTCCGCCGAATTCATTGTTTCCTTCACATTTTTTGTCAATTTACAAAAAAAATTCGGTTAAATAGAAGAAAAATTACGATTGCCGAAAAAAGAAAAGGGAGACGATAACGTCTCCCTCTGGCAAAAAGGCAGTGTATGAAAACTCTGAATCACAGATTTTCCAGTTTCTTTTTCACGATGCTCTGCACCAGTTTTCCGTCGGCCCGGCCCTTCACTTGAGGCATAATTTTGCCCATCACCTTCCCGATATCCCGGGGAGAGCTGGCGCCAACTTCCTGGATTACCTGATCGACCAGCCGGGTAATTTCCTCTTCGCTCATTTGTTCCGGTAGATACTGCTGGATAATTTTCAACTCCTGTTCCTCTTCGGCTGCCCGATCCAGGCGATTGACCGCACGGAATTGCTC
>JALWDQ010000993.1:0-2017 GCA_027039625.1 Calditrichia bacterium
GAAGAGGGAGTTGCTTATTCGGTTGTATGAACTGGGAATGAAGCGGGAAACCATTGCGGCGTTGTTTCAGTTTATAGAATGGATTATGAAATTGCCGGAGGAAATGGACAGTCAATTAATTGATGAGATGTACTAAATAGAGGAGGATAAAAAAAGTCTCCATTATATCTTTAGTGGAACGAAAAGGATATGAGAAAGGGAAAGAAGAGGGGATTCAGCAGGGATTACAGCGAGGAAAATTGGAAGGTAAAAAAGAGATACTTCAGAAAGTCATCGTTGATATATTGGAAATGAAATTTCAGCAAGTGGGTAAAGAAATTCAGGAAGAAATTAGGCGGATTGAATCAGAAGAAAAGCTGGAAGCCTTGCTGGAAACAGCTAAAATGGCAAAATCTCTGGAGGAATTTATTGGGAAAATGAATTAAGAAGTTAAAAATATACTTTCCAATTCAAAGCATTCTTTCCGTTTCGTTTATGTAATGAGGGAGTAATTGGTGCACCACCCATACCAGATTTAACTCTCAAACGGTAAAAAATAGTACACCCGGGTATGAGCCAGGGCGTCGCCCCAGGTACGGGAGGGATGCTTGCGGTAATACCACCAGATTCCCGCTCCCAGGACAATTAAAGAGAACACCGTTCCCAGCCAGCGATAAAAAGCACGCTTTAATTCAGGAGGTTGTCGCTCTGTATTTAAGACGACCAGTCCTTTCATCATCTTGCCGGGAGTTGCCCCAAACCGCCGGGTAAAAAAGGTGTAATACCAGGCGTAGAGAATCCAGATAATGGGGGAAGGATAGGCCAGATAAAGGGAAGAGGAGAAAAAACCGGGGATTTGAATAAACGCTCCGCCCCACCACCAATCGGAGGCGGACGGAAACCAATGAGGAGAAACCTGGAGGAAGTACACCGGGATAACAGGAGAAATCCACAGCGAAAAAATCTTCCCTCCGCTCATCCAGACCAACCACAGAGAAACAACAGCACCCAGGATGATTCCGTCAATCAATTGTGCCATGATGCGCTGGCGCAGCGTGGCCTGCTTTAAATTGATGAATTCCTGCTTCCGAAACTGGAAAATATGAAGAATAGGGATGCTCACCGCTTCAACATCGATTTAGGATTGAGGCACAGATTCGGAGGTTTCTTCTTCGGCCCATTCCCGGGGCGAAGGTGCTTCTGCTTCCGCAGCATCTGGTTGCTCCTCCGCAAAAATCGATTCGTTTCCGGCCCAATCCACATGGAGTAGATGTCCGGACTTGTGGGCTTTGGTGTAAAGGTAAAACCGATTGATGGGATTGGGTTCAATCTCGTTGGGAATGCGCTCTACCACCTGAATTCCGTATTCAGCGACACCCTTAATTTTTTTGGGATTATTGGTGAGGAGCTTAATTTGCCGAACTCCCAGAATGTGCAACATGGCGGCAGCCACATCGTAACGGCGCAGGTCGTCCGGGAATCCCAGATGATGATTGGCTTCCACCGTATCGTATCCCAATTCCTGCAGAGCATAGGCGCGAATTTTATTTCCCAGCCCGATGCCACGTCCTTCCTGACGCATGTAAAGCACCATCCCCCGACCCAACTCGGCGATATATTTCAGGGCATTCTGGAGCTGATCCCGACAATCGCATTTCAGCGAGCCAAAAACTTCGCTGGTTAAACATTCTGAGTGGATACGCACCGGTACTGGTTCTCCGTCATCCACTTTCCCTTTAATCAGCGCCAGATGCTCCTTAAAATCAATTTTGTTGTGAAAAACAATTAATCGGAAATCTCCGTAACGGGTAGGCAAATTGGCCTGAGCATAAATCCATACTTTTTTTATTAAATCATCATACATTTTCCATTTCCTGATTCAGTTAAGTTTAAACCGCAGCGAATAATACATATTTTTCCCCACTAGCGCAAGCTCATTTTTCTTAATTGAGATCAGGAATCAATAAATTCACCCTTTAACTCACTTAATATATTCTGACTTTTTCATTTTTTTACATCTCACATCTAAAAATTTGAA